>JAITVS010000187.1 GCA_031285685.1 Tannerella sp. | reverse complement strand
CATTGTCGAAGGCAAAAAGATATCAATTATGCGTTTGATAAACAAGAAAATGAAATGTGTTAAAGTAGAATTAGGTATGTATTAATAATCAGTTTTACAAAAAACCGCAATCTTAGAATCAACATGTATTGAAAAAACTATTGACTTCATTTCGTTAATCCGGCAAGTGGTTAAACCCGGTTAATCTTTATTACACTCAGACTGATATATCAAATATATCCAGAAGCTATGATTTTGTCCCTGAAACAACTATTAAAAACAAATCTGCCTATGAATAAACAAAGAAGAATGTCATACGACAATTAAGAACCAAAAAATAATTTAAAAAATTTAATTTAAAACATTCTTTTTTATGATCAACCATAAATTTAATATTACAAGACACAAGAGATCATATGCAATCGTATGCTGCATTTGTATCATGTTTTTTTGCCACCATCTGATAAAGGCAGACCAGCATAAACATGCTATATCTCTTATAAGCGCCGACAAAGTAACAAACCCGCAACAAAATTATATAATTACAGGTACGGTTACTGACGAAAAGGGCGAAACAGTTATTGGGGCCAATATTTCTGTGAAAGGTACTACACGGGGGGTGATAAGTGATATTAACGGGAATTATAGTATTGAAGTCTCCTCCGGAGAAACACTTGTAATAACCTATATCGGCTACATGTCTCAGGAAATCAGAATTGACAAACAAACGCGGATTGATGTAAAACTGACAGAAAGTTTACTGGCACTGGACGAAGTAGTTGTCGTAGGATACGGAACAATGCGGAAGCAGGATTTAACCGGCTCCATCAGTACAGTACGGGCATCCAAATACCAGGATGAAAAACCGAAGAATATCCAGGACTTATTACGAGGTAACATTGCCGGTTTGAATATCGGATTGACAACCAGTGCAAAAGGCGGAGGCGACCTGCAGGTAAGAGGAAAAAGAACGCTAAAAGCGACTGCTACACCTCTCTTAGTGTTGGATGGTGTCATCTATAACGGATCCCTGGATGACATCAATCCCAATGATATAGAATCCATTGATGTGTTAAAAGATGCCAGTTCAGCTGCCGTATACGGAGCCAAATCCGCAAACGGCGTTGTCATTATCAACACCAAGAAAGGTACGATGGGCAAACCGTCGATCGGAGTCAACATCGGTTTAGGTATTGCCGATCTGTTTCGCTCCGCGGAGGTCTATGAAGGAGAAAATTTCATTGACTGGCGGTCGGATGTTTTACAAAGTATAAACCGGAGTGCACCGGCCTACGTTTTTCAGGATCCGAGAAAACTGCCCCCGGGTGTATCGCTTGAAGAATGGAAAGCCTATGACGGTTCAACGGGAGATGAGACTGATATCTGGCTTCGAAGGATTGGTATGTCACAACCTGAAAGAGGAAATTATGTAAAGGGTCAGACGACAGACTGGAAAGACATGGTTTTCAGGACAGGACTGCAGCAGAATTACAATGTAGCCCTTTCGGGCAGAAGTGATAAAGTTGCCTACTACTGGTCACTGGGGTATACAAACAACGAAGGGGTTATTGAAAAAGACGAATATTCTATTTTCAGAAGTCGCCTTCGCCTGGAAGCAGACGTCACAAATTTCCTGGCTGTGGGATTAAATACTTTATTTTCTTACCGGATGGAAAATGGAGGAGGAGGTGTTGCCTGGAGCCAGATTGAAAAACTATCCCCTTACGGACAACCGACTAACCCGGATGGTTCTTATAAAATATATCCGACCGACGATGCCATAGCAGCCAAACATCCGCTGATCGACAGGGAATTTACAGAACGTGATTACACATACAAATCATTGGATAACACATTGTTTGCCAAACTGACACTTCCCTTCGGCATATCATACGAATTTAATTATTCACCCCGGATCACCAATAACGATTTATACATCTACCAATCAGCCGAACATCCGGAATATGCCAAAGACGGAGGTATCGCCACCCGCACGCCCAGCAGTACATTCTTATGGCAGATTGACAATATTCTGAGATGGAAGTACACATTTAAAACAGACCATAGTGTGGATGTCACTTTGCTTGCTAACGCGGAAAAAAATCAAACATGGGAACAGAGTATGACCGGAAAGCAATTTGTACCAAGCGACGTATTGGGATTTCATAATATGGGTTCCGCTACGGTTGTCACGATAAGAAGTACGGATAATTATAGCACAGGCGATGCGTACATGGGACGTTTATTCTATTCTTACAAGTCAAAATACCTGTTTACAGGAACTGTCCGGAGGGACGGTTACTCGGCTTTCGGAACCAGTAATCCCCGGGCTACATTTCCTTCCGTCGCGCTGGGGTGGGTTTTCTCAAATGAATCATTCATGAAACAGGCAGAATGGCTCAATTACGGAAAATTACGCCTGTCATGGGGCTCAAACGGAAACCGTTCTATTGGTATATACGACGCATTATCCTCCATGCAAAATGGTATGATCACTTATGTTGGTTCGGACGGCACCCTTTATCAGGAGTCATTTTTAAACTCAAACCGCATGAGCAATCAGTTTCTGAAATGGGAAAAGACAGAATCATTCAATATCGGTTTTGACCTGTCATTTTTAAATGAGAGATTAAGCGCCAATCTGGATGTGTATACAATGAACACAAATGACCTACTGGTAGACAGATCATTACCCAATATCACCGGATACGCTTCCGTCGCGTCCAATCTTGGAGAAATTAACAACAAAGGGTTTGAAATCACATTAAATTCGAATAATATAGATACCGAAAAATTTTCATGGAGAACATCATTCAACTTTTCCATGAACAGAAATGAAATAAAGTCGCTATATGGTGATATGGTCGATATCTATGATTCCGATGGAAATGTAATCGGCCGAAAAGAAGCCGATGATATAGCCAACAAATGGTTTATCGGCCATGCCACGGATGAGATATGGGATTATAAGATAGACGGCGTATGGCAGGTTGGAGAAGAGGAAAAGGCAGGCAAATACAAGCTGGCTCCGGGGGATTTCAAATTAAGAGATGTAAACAATGATGGCAAGTTCACCAATGAAGATAAGGTATTTCAGGGATATACGACTCCTCGTTTCAGATGGTCCATGCGTAACGAGTTTAATTTTATGAAGCATTTTGATTTTTCCTTCTCTATGTATTCCTATTGGGGACATAAAAGAGTTTTTAATCAGGCGAAACATAACCCGACGATGACTTTGGAACGGTTTAATTCGTATGTACTGCCCTACTGGTCACCCGAAAATAAAAGGAATGACTTTGCCCGCTTAAATTCCAACATGGCCGGTGTGACATTCAATGTATACAGGGACATGTCATTCGTCCGGCTGGACAATATCACGTTAGGGTATAACGTACCCCAGGAATTCCTGAATAAATATAAAATCTCACGGTTAAAGTTAACATTAAGCGCCAGAAACGTGGCCGTTTGGACAAAGAAGTTCGTTCTATGGGATCCTGAGAATAACGGCCCGACACCCTCTTATGTAACATTCGGCTTAAACTTATCGATGTAAATATAAACCCTGAATAGATTAACATAAACACTATAGGCCATGAAACGATGCATACAAACACTATTTACATCAAAGGCAATGAGAATACTTACTGCAAGGTCCATACCTACCTTTAAAATAATTTATCGTATGAAAAAGATCAAAAATATAATTTCAATGAAATGTATATACTGTATATGTATCATGAGCATTTTATCAGGATGTTCCGAAGACTACCTGCAACCCAAACCACTCTCGTTTATTACTACGGAAGCCGGACTGGTAAATGCCAAATCAATGTATTCCACTCTGTCGGCAAGCACTATACTCATCCGAAACCATTATATGGATGGGAGTTTTGCACCCTGCATGTTTACGGAATATTTATTTACGGAGATGATGATTGACGGAACAACGGATAAAACTTTTCCTTGCCGTGATATGAATCGACTGGTTATACCAAGCGGGGTCTTAAACGATGCCAGTTACAACCGGATCGGGACATGCTGGTCGGAGGCGTATGCCGGTATTAAAAGCGCATCCAATGTGATTACCAATATTGATTATCCCACCTATATAGATGAAAGTGAAAGAAACGCAATATTGGGAACAGCTTATTTTCACAGAGCATACTGGTTTTATCTGCTTACGCACCGGTTCGGAGATGTCCCCTGGATCAACTCACAGATAAAAGAACCCAAACTGAATTTCTACTCAACAAAAAGAGACGTTATCCTCGAACAACTGAAAAAAGACCTTGAATTTTCCGTTCAGTGGGTACCCGAAAAAATGGACAAAGGTAAAGTGTCCAGAGGTGCGTGCTATCACTTACTAACCAAAATTTATCTCGCTCTCAATCAGTTTGACGATGCAGTGAAATCAGCTTCAGCAGTCATCGATGGAGATTATTCCCTGATGACTAATCGTTTCGGATCAGATAAAGACGATGATACAAAAAATGTCATCTGGGATCTGCATCGTCCGACAAATAAAACGATTCCGGAAAACAAAGAAGAAATTTTTTCTGTTATCGACCGCTATGGAATGACCGGTAATATTGCAAACGGCATGACTTCCATGTATATTTTTGTTCCGTGTTGGGGTAATGCAACCAATGCCATCATGACCCCAAACGGAAATCCCGGTATGTCGGAAGGCCTTACCAATGAAATCGATATTATTAATGAAATCGGAAGAGGAGTAAACAAAGGCCGTGGAACAAATTACTATACACGTTACATCAATGATGATCCGAACGATTTGCGCTATGCCAAAGGTAACTGGTATGTAATGGAAGATCTCAGATATAATAACCCGGCAATTAAAAGTGTGGATGATTATTACGGAAAAAACCTGCAATTATACGATGATGAGGGTAATATCCTGACGAAAGATACGATCCGGAACTGGACCGGCGGATGGCCACATTATAAATTATTCATTCCCGATCCGATCCGTGTACAACCCCGTGGAGGAAATACCGACTGGTATATCTTCAGACTGGCGGAAACATACCTGCTACGTGCAGAAGCCTATTTTTGGCTAGATAACAAAGCAAATGCGATGGCCGATGTAAATATGGTAAGGACACGCGCCGGAGCATCATCGCTCACGGATATAGCGAATTTTAATATCGGAACCATTCTGGATGAACGCGCCCGTGAACTATTTTATGAAGAAACGCGTAAATGCGAGTTAACACGTATTGCCTTTACTTATGCACAGACAGGCAAACCGTGTTACAATGGAAAAACATATAACCTGTCTTCATTTTCCGAGTCGAACTTCTGGTACGACCGCATTATGGAAAAAACCGAATTTTTTAATAAGGGCGTCACAACGGTCGCAGGCGATGAATTTACAATGAGCCCGTATCATGTATTATGGCCCATTCCTCAAAATGTAATTGATGCAAATTCGTTGGGAACGGTCAATCAAAACAAAGGATACACCGGTTATGAAAATAATGTAGCCCCATTGGATAAAATCGAATAATAATCACTAAATAAAAATAATTAAACATTATGAGCACCAGAAGAAATTTTATAAAAAAGATGGCAATCGGAACAGCAGGAGCATTCTCCGTTCCTTTTGTCGTTCCGGCATCTGTTCTCAGCCCTTCGGCTCCAAGTAACCAACTGAATATCGGCTCCATCGGAAATGGACGTATTTCAAGGAGTCACGATCTTCCAAGAATATGGAAAAGTGACAAAGTACGTATTGTAGCCGCCTGCGATTTGGATCTAAACCGGCTTTCCGATGCTAAAAAATTGATTGATGAGCATTATTCCAAAGTGCTGAACAGAAGCTATAACGGAACTACCACCTATCAATATTACCAGGATTTACTGGATAATAAGGATATTGATGCCGTTGTCATCAGTACGCCGGATCATTGGCATGCCAGGATTGCAATTGATGCGGCATACGCCGGGAAGGATATTTATCTGCAAAAGCCGATGTCTTTGACAATCGAAGAAGGGCGCAAAATCAGTGACGCGGTAAACCGAACCGGACGTATTTTTCAGATCGGTTCACAATATCGTTCCATGGAGGCATACCGGGTTGGTTGTGAACTTGTAAGAAATGGAAGAATCGGACGCCTGCTTGAGGTAGATGTACGCATGCCGGTGGATCCTGCCGGTGGAAACAAAACAGAAATGCCTGTACCAAAAACATTTGACTATAAGATGTGGTTGGGAAGTACGCCGGAAGTGTATTATACAGAAGAGAGAGTTCATCCTCAAAGTGGCTATGGACGACCCGGCTGGCTAAGATGCGAACAGTTCGGATCCGGGATGATTACCGGATGGGGTGCGCACTTGTTCGACCTTGCCCAATGGGGGATGGATACGGAACACACAGGCCCGGTTGAAATATTCTCCGAAGCTGAATTTCCGAAAGACGGGTTATGGGATGTACATGGTAATTTCCATAGTGAAATGATGTATGAAAACGGTATTAAACTGACTGCAAGAAACGAAACCAAAGAATATCCGAGCGGAGTTCACTTTAAGGGTACAGATGGTTGGTTGTTTATTTCCGTTGGAGGCAATCTGCCGGTAACCTCTTCCGATCCGGTTGCTATCAGACTTGGTAAAACACTGAATGCCAGCGACCCTAAAATACTAAGTTCAGAAATAGGAGCAAACGAAACACACTTATATGTTAGCGAAGATCATCATCTTAACTGGATTGATTCCATTATTTCCAGGCAACGCGCCGCTTCTACCGCAGAAATAGCTCATCGTACCTGTTCGGTCTGTCTGTTACAACACATATCCATGAAGCTAAAACAAAAGCTATATTGGGATCCTAAAGCGGAAACCTTTATAAACAATGATGAAGCGAATGCCATGATTTCAAGAACCAGGAAAATGCCTTTCAGTATCTGACTCACAACATCATAGTAAATTGGGGAAGTTGTGTCATAAACCATAAAAATAGATGACACAACTTTCCGTTTTTACTCAGATTCTTTCCATTGTCTTTATCTGGATCTTATTTTGCTGAATATAATCTTCTACCGTTTCCGGAGTTTCAGAAGATTAATCACCAGGATAAGTGAAAAATGAATCTAATAGCGCCAGGTATTGTGATTTGGTAAGAAGCGGAGGATTTTCTGCGATAATTGATTTCATTATTGCCGCCTCATCGGATAATAAACCGATCAATGTCAATGCAATCGTTTTTGCCGGAATAGCAACAGCTGCCTGATAATCAACCACCTCAAAATCTGCTGCATGCAAACTGCCTTTTACGCCTCCCGATAATACATGAATGGCCGGCATCAGGTGTGTGATATCACCCATATCTGTTGAGGCATGGAAATGGGCTATCGGAACAATCCTGTCTTTCGGAATAAACCGGGCAGCTTTTTCAGCATACAACTCGTTCACCGATTCGTTACAGACCAATGGGAGATAACCCGATAACCCTTCAAATTCCGTTTGCGCTCCGACAGCTTCTCCTCCTGCCAAAAAGGCTCTGTTTATTTTAGATAAGATATGCTGTATGTGCTCCGTAGTACGGGAACGGACAAAGCATTCTAACCGGACATCCGCCGGTATGCTATTTACCGCATCTCCTCCTTTGGTAATGATATAATGAACCCGACTGTGATCGCTGTCGCGTAAAGTTTCCCGCAATGCATTCACATTATTAATGCCGAGTATGGCAGCATGAAGTGCATTTATACCATCTTCCGGATTTGCGGCAGCATGAGCCGTCTTTCCGGTATATTTAATTTTTTCGGCAATAAAACCGTTTCCGGCTTTTACTAATCCGGCAAACGGATAAGGTGTATTACTTTGTGAATGTACCATAATAGCTGCATTCACATCATCAAATGCACCACAATGAACCAGTTCCTGTTTCCCACCGAAATAGCGGATTTTTCCGGAATGTCTCAGTTCTCTCCTGTAATCCAACTCTATATATTCCTCTGCCGGAGCCGCGATAAACGAAATATTGCCGTTTAAACCGGCACCTATTCCTGACTCTTTAAAAGCGCGCGCCACTGCCATCATAATACCAAGTTGCAGGTGGTGACCGCAATGATGAGTTGCACCGGTATATTTATCCGCATTGCTGCTTTCCCGGCAGATAATAGCATCCAATTCTCCTATCAAGGCTATATTCGGTTGATCATTTTGCTCCTTCAACTTCGCCTTTATTCCTGTAACGGCCAGATTGGTTTCTGTGAGATAACCGGACTGACGCAGAAAATCATTGACGATACCTGAGGTATAGGATTCTTTATATCCCAACTCCGGATGATGGTTGATATCTTGAATGATATTTGTAATTTCAGGCAGATACCGGTCGATTAACTCCAATATATAATGTGTTTCCTGCATGTTTATTCGTTAATGATGGTTTGTAATCACACAAATTTCTCCCGTTTCTGGAGATTCAGGAGGCCTATCATCAGAAAAACAATTCCGCCAATTGATAAAAAGAGACGGCTTTTAATGATCGTATTCTGCCAGATCATGGGATGAATATCTCTTGGTATGGAAAACGGATTCAGAAAAACGTTCCAAAAAGAATTGTTGATTGCACCATTGGCATTCATAAAGATAAAAAATACCAGGCCTAGTATAATCATGATAACTGCCGTCCCATTGCCGCTCCGCGTAATCGTGGAAAACATAAAGGCCAGATTACCAAAAAACAGCATAGGAAAGATGAGTTGAGCCGCCATTTCAAATATATTGACAGGATATAGCAAGACACGGGCGATATAAGCAAATACAACAAGGATAAAATAATCCGCGACATAGACCATCAGCATACGAAGTCCCCAGACCTTATAGCGATAATTGGGAATACCGAAAATGATTTCAAGAATCCGGTTATCCTCATCATTCTGAATGCCGAAAACAACCGGATAGAAGATCAGCAACAGGCAGGGAAATAATAACAGGTTGTAGATTGAACCTTCGTTCGTTTCCGCTCTGTTCCACGCCTGTTGAAACATAAAAAAAGCGAAAAAGGCAAAAGCGGCTAATAAAAACCAAAAAAACTTGCCGGCGAATATAATCTTCAGATTATATCGTACAACTTTAGTTATCAGCGTTATGTATTTCTTCATATCTCACATGTTTTTCAACAAACATAAATAGGCGTCTTCTAAGTTCGCTTCTACCTGAACGGCGCCGGGATAGGGTTGTTCTTTTGAAAGATAGCGCACCTGTATCATATCGCCTTCCTGAATGTTGTGTACGATAAGCGATTTATCCAACTTTCCTTCGAACGACTCTTTGTCTATCAGGAACTGCCATACTTTACCGACTGCCATACCTACCATGCCGACCGGTTCGCCGAAATATTTCAAATCACCTTTATTAATCACAACGACCTGATTACAAGAGCTTGAAATATCTTCGATAATATGCGTAGAGAAAATAACCACACGGTCTTTACTCAACTCAACCAACAAGTTTCGGAAACGGATACGCTCGCGTGGATCAAGACCGGCAGTCGGCTCATCGACCACCAGAATACGTGGCAAATGCAACAATATCAATGCAATACCGATACGTTGTTTCATTCCTCCGGAGAAGGAACCGATTTTATCATTCCTCCGTTCGTACATGTGAACAGCCTTCAGTACATATTCCAGACGCCCGTTTCGCACCTTTTCGTCTGTCAACCCCTTCATGATTGCCTGATAATCCAAAAATTCCCAGGACGACATATTCTCATAAGTACCGAATTCCTGCGGAAGAAAACCGATAAGACTCTGTAATTCTTCGCGGTAAACACGTGTATCCAATCCGTTAATCCATATACTACCGTAACTTTGCTCAAAAATACCCGTAACGATACGCATCAACGTGGATTTTCCGGCTCCGTTAGGCCCAAGCAAACCGAACATTCCCGTTTTTATTTCGAAAGAAACGCCACGCAACGCCTTAAACGGACGACGACGCTTCCCGATAAGCGGAATACTCTTTGCCATGCGGAAATAAGAACGACGAAGACCGGCAAAACGACCGCTTATTCGCTCAATATTAATCTCCTTTTCATACAAATACTGGGAAGTAATATATATCGCAATACCGGCAGCCCACAACACACCGATGATCGCCGTCATGGAAGGATTGTCCAGCTTTTTGTACAGCCCGAATAAAATCACCGGAGGAATACTCCAGAATATGATACGATTGATATACTTCACTACCTTACTGCCGGAAAAACGATAGAACAGATAGGTTCTGATCTTACGCCATAAATATAAAGTAGAGGCATAAACAGCAAAAGACAGAAAGAAGCTCCAGAGTTTACTTTCAACATAGAAATAGGTGAAATAGATACCAAAGCCCCATAGCGCAAATTGCCAGCTGATGCCGACAAAATCTTTCAGCGAATGATATTCGCTGCTTAAACCCAGACGCTTACGTAATTCCAATCCGCTGTTCCACTGACGCGAAAAACGTCCTGCGCGGTCATAGACCTTCACAAGGTTTCTTATTACAATATGTATTTCCTGCTCTTTATCAACCACATCGGACTTGGCACGCCGCAGACTCGTCTGTGCAAAATACGTAACCCCGGGTACAAGAATAATGAGTGCAACAAGATATAACGATTGCCACAACAATTCGTCTACATAAAAATAGATACAAGCTATTCCGACAACAATAAGAACAAGGTGTAACGCTTTCATCTTGCGTGATAATGTGCGATACCAGACCAACGTATTTTCCAGTCCCATGGCAACCGTAGGAATGATAACCAATGTCAACAACGTTGAGAAAGCGAGTCCGCCGATAACAGTAATAGCGAAAGGCGCGCCGATAGCTCCGGCATATTCCGAATCGCCCATGGCCAACGGGAACATGGCAATGATCGTTGTAATACTTGTTATTAATATCGGGCGTATACGCGACAGTCCCGCCGTCATCAACGCCCGCTCACGACGGAAGCCACGCTTTCGCAATATATTGGCATAATCGATCAAGATGATGCCGTTATTCACAACAACTCCCAGTAATATCAGAAAACCGGTCAATGTATTGGCGCTCAGCAACGTATTTCCCGTCATAACCAGAGCCAGCAGCGAACCGATTGCCGCTAATGGTATGGAAAACAATAAGACAAATGGTGTCGATACGGATTCGAAAACACAGGCCAGTATCATGAATATCAGGATAAAGGCTGCAATGATAAGAAATTTAAAGTCCGCAAACAGATCTTCTTCGTGTATCACTTCAATCGCCACACCCGACGGTAAATTATAATTCGCTATTAACTGGTCGATCTCAGCACGATAACCTTCCAGTAAAGAATTGGACTGTTCGACACTACGGATAAAATTATACCGCACTTCAAGTTGCTTATCCTGATTGACGCGTGTTATACGCGAACGACCGAATGCTCTGTTTACAGTAGCAATATCTTTCAGGCTATGCAAACCGCCATTTGCATTTATTATCTGTATCGCCTCAAGGTCATTTATTGTTTTTTGTTTCGCCCGCTCTTCTTCCGGTGTTTTGTCACGGATAATGATATCATAAGCCTCTTCACCTACCTTGAAAGTAGTACCCGACGGATATTCCGTGTTCAGATCTGCCAGTCCTGCAGTTATATTGGCACGTGTTATCTCGTAAGAAGTAAGCAGTACCTGATCGAAATTAAGACGTACCTCCGGCTGACGACGTGTATAGGAAACCCATGAATTACGGATAAAATCCTGTTCGTCCAGGTAGTAACGTACATCTTCGGCAACAAGCTGCATCATATCATAATCGGAACCTTTGATGATAACACGTTCCTGATTGTCACCAATCCCGAGTAAACTCATAAAAGCTATCATACCTCCCATATCTCCGCCCCTGTTCTGTCCGCCTGTCGCATCCGATACGGATATTTCAGCGCCTTCCACATTCGGCATTTTTGATTGTACATCGGACTTAATTTCGGAAATACTTCGCTTACCTATCTTCTGATAATTTTCCTGCAAGACAAACGTCAGGACAGCCTCCTCTTCATTGATGCGGCTGATAACATCTTTCTTTTCCGGTATTTCATTCAGGCGCTCTTCCAATACCTTGACTACCCTGTCCGTACTTTCCAACGTGCTTCCCGTACGCATTGTCACATAAACGTTAAAGCGGTCGGACTCCACTTCCTGATTCTGCTGTACAGTTGTAGTCAATGAAAATATAAGTGTTACGAAAAGTAAGACGACAGAGCCGAAAATCGTCACTCCCAGATTACGCATACAAGTCTTGAGAAGGACAAGATAAACCTGCACAGGACGTTGCGATAACGAAACTTTTTCATAGAAAACACTACTGTTCTTCTTATTACGTAATATGACATATGCCGCCATGGGGATAAACAAAAGCGCAACAGCCATAGACACTAAAAGCGTGGATATAATAGAAACTCCGATGTGATTACCGATCAATTTTATCATAAAATTATCGGTAAAAACGAAAGGAAGAAATACGGTGACAGTCGTAAGAGTAGCCGCGACAATCGAACGCCAAACCTCTGAAGTACCCTGCGTAACGGAACGTTCGGGCGAAGAACCGGCACCGGACAGCCGGTAGATATTTTCAAGCACGACGACGCTGTTATCGAGCAACATCCCGACAGCAAGCGCCATTCCGACAAGCGTAAGACTGTTTATAGATATTCCCGCCGCATAAAAGAAATTAAAAGCCGTAAATACGGATATCGGGATGGATAATGCGATAAAGAATACCAGTCGTATATTCTTAAGGAAAAACCAAAGCACAACAATAGCCAGCAACCCGCCAACCAACGCCAGGTCTATAATCTGGTTGATATTGTTTTCCATTGTTTCGGCAGTATTGGAATCAATGACAATCTCAACATCCATACTTTCCAGACGTTCATTTAACTTATTGATAACATCTATCGTACGATGTGACAAATCGATCAGATTTGCTTGTGCGTCGTTCACCAGTGAAACCGAAATCGCTTCTTTTCCATTCACGCGGCTGAATGATGTTTCTTCCTTCAGGTCGAAAAATACGGTTGCCACATCTTTCAGCAATACAGGGCCTGGGGCTACTACAATATTTTCAAGGTCGGAAACCTTTGTGTACGATGAATTAACATGGACAAAAAACTGATTGTTTGACTCTATCACATTCCCGACAAACACTTTTTCCTGCGTATTACTGCTCAGCAGGCCGCTTATTCTCGAAGTGGTAAGGTTTAAAGCCTTACATGCTTCCTTATCTAAGCGAATTTCAATCGCTTTTTCCCGGCCGCCGTATACATTCACGGCCGCTACGCCATCAATATTCTCCAGTTCGGAAGTTATTCTTTCATCAACAACATTACGTACACGGTCAACGCCCCCCGAGCCACGCACCTGAAGCGTCATAAAATTATTTGTCATCATTGCCACATCCACTTTCTGGACACGCACAACAAAACCGTCCGGAAGCGATGCGGATACTTCTTTCATCTTTTCCTCCAGCTTCAATGATGTAGCTTTGAAGTTGACATTACTCTTAAAATCAATTTGTATGGAGGACTGGCGACTGCTAATTTCCGACTGTATTTTATCTACGCCTCCGATTGAGCTTATTGCACCTTCAAGGGGAATGATAACTTCCGATTCCACATAGGAAGGATCCATCTCCTGCTGTGAATTGACGGATACAAATAACATCGGCAGTTCCGCGTTAGGCAATAACTCCACGGGCAATTGCTTATACGACACATACCCAAGCAGGGTAAGCGCTATAAACAACATCGTTATTGTTATTTTTCTATTTAACAGAAAATTCATTCTTTTTCCTTCACTCTGTTTATATTATTGTTCCGGCACCATTCGTTCCGTCTCCGGATGTCTCTTAGTCACACGACGTTTCATTTGTTCAAAAACATAGTACACACACGGAATAACAACCAAGCTCATCAATGTAGAGGTAATCAATCCTCCGATAACGGCTATCGCCATAGACGAACGTAAGGCAGCCCCTTCTCCGATATTAAATGACATCGGCAACAACGCCAGGATTGTTGTTAAACTTGTCATAATAATAGGACGAATACGCTGTTGTCCGGCCTGTACTATGGCATCCGTAAGACTCATTTCTGTTTTCAACTGATTAATACGCCCTACCAGAATAATCGAGTTGTTCACTGCAATACCGGCCAGCATAATAATACCGATAACACCCATTATATTAATCGTCGTACCGGTAATCAAAAACATCAGGATAGCGCCGACAAGAGCAAGCGGTATGGTCAACAGGATTGTAAACGGATGCAACAGCGACTCAAACTGCGACGCCAGCACCATATAAACGAGAATGACCGACAAAAGCAATGCAAATAGAAGACTGTTCATCGACTCCTGACGCTTTTCTTCTTCACCCGTAACATTAATTGAATAATTAGTCGGGAGATTTATTTCACTGACGGTCTGACGTATCTGCTGAGCCACTTTATCCAATGATTTACCGGCATCTTTATCGGTTAATATTTTATTAATACGGCTTTGATTCCGGCGGAAAATTTCTTTTGGAGCCAGTGAACTTTCAATTGTCGCGATCTCACGTAAGCGGAATTCCTGATTTCCGTTTTTGATTACAAGATCTTGCAAATCTTTTACGGTGACATCCGGTACTTTTATGACAATATCGCGCATCTCTCCCTTATAATCCATTTTACCGATATCACGCCCCTGCAACTGTTGTTTAAGCTGCTCAATAACCGTCGAAACCGTAATGTTATTAATTCCAGCCATCGTGCGGTCGATTGAAACGGTTAGTTCGGGAGCTCCGTCCGCCATTGATGATTTGATATTGTAAATGCCGGCTACGGTCTCCATCTTCATCAGAACTTCGTCCGTGATAGAAGCGATCTCATCCAGATCTTCACCCTTCACTTCAACAATGATCGGCGCGTCTTCATCTCCGAACAATGATCCTAAAGAGTTATCTTCCTGCTTAAACGTAAGCTCCAGCCCTTCTATATTATTTGTCGCTTCTACAAAACGCTCCATCACCATTTCCGGAGGTAATGGCGATGATTTCGACAAGATAACTTTCATCATCGCCGTATGCTCACCTTCAAAAACTTCATTTTCAGACGAACCCTGGCCGACATGACTATATACTGTACACAAACTATCTCCGCTTATCGTATGAACCAGGTATTCCAGATTATTCACCACCGCGTCGGTACGCTCTATACGTGTACCCTCCGGTAGTTTTACCGATATCGAAAATGCACGGCTTTCGGAACGGGGAAGAAACTCTGTTCCCACAAACGGAAGAAGGAGTATCGTACCGATCAATAACAACACGGAAATTCCGATAACCACCCAGCGACGTTTCAACAAAGAAGACAGCACACTGTTATACCATTTAAACTGAATAGAGTTTGTTTCTGTCTTGGCATTTTTCCGCCCGGATAATTTATCATACAACATCGGTATCACAAGCAAAGCGACAAACAAAGATGATAACAGCGAAAACGCGACCGTCCATGCCTGGTCTTTAAACAATTCTCCCGAAACACCGTGAATATATACAATCGGCAGGAAAACAACGATTGTTGTCAGCGTAGAAGCAATCACAGCGCCCGAAACTTCCGACGTACCCGTGATAATCGATTCCCTCCGGCTAAGTCCGCGTTCATGATTCCGGAAAATACTTTCTATCACCACAATCGCGTTGTCAATAAGCATACCACCACCTAAGGCCAGACCACTTAATGTCATCACATTCAGCGTCAATCCGTTAAAATACATCAAGTTAAATGTAGCGATAATAGATATCGGAATAGACAAACTGACGATCAGTGTTGTTCCTATGCGACGAAGAAAAACAAACAACACTAATACGGCAAGAACCATACCTAAAACCGCGCTGTTTTTAACCTCATCTATAGCCTGTTTTATAAATGTACCCTGATTACTGATTACCTGAAATTTATAACCCGGCAACGCCTGTTCAATAAAACCCAGCTGATTCGTGATATGCTCTACTACCCGTACCGTATTATATTGCATTTCCTTGTAAACGGACAATCCGATGCAACGCTCACCATTGATACGGACAATATTTTCGGGACGTGCGTTTTCAAATTTCACAGTCGCCACTTCCCGCAAGTACAACGGAGCTTTACTATTGCTTTCGGATGAAGCAGACGAAGAGGATGTTCCCGCTGCTGCATTTGTTCCTGCCGCAGGCGCCTCTGTCGATTTATAGCTGACAATCAGGTTTTCAAAATCGGTTTCGGACGTAAACAATGATGAACTTTTCACCAGGTACTGCAAGCCGAGTTCGCTCACACGTCCTCCTGAAATACTCTGATTATTAGCCTCAATCCGCGATGAGATCTCTTCCATTGTCAACCCGAATGCGCTTAACTTATACGGGTCTGTCTTTATGGTCAGCACAGGGATCTCCTGCCCGGAAAGCGACACCTCAGCGACACCTTCGAGACGTATCAGTTCATTCCGGATATAACTCTCCGCCATTTTACGCAATTCCGCCATATCCGTTATAGAACGGTGAGACATGGCTACAAGTACTACCGGTGCAGTATTGGGGTCATGCTGCGTAATATTGATAGACTCGATATCCGTATTCTGGGAAAAAGGACTCATCGCTTTCTGAAGGTCAAGAAAAGCCTCATCCATATCTTTGTTTTGGACATACTCAACCGTAATACGCGCAGAACCGGCTTTAATAACCGACGATACCTGTGTCACATCACTCTGCCGTATGGCCATCGACTCCATATTTTCCACAAACATTTTCTCGATCTCTTCCGGCGGACGCTCTCCCGCTTCAATCTCGACAAAAAGACGCGGAGAATTCATATCAGGTAATAAATCCACGTTCAACCGATCGTACGAAATCTTTCCCAATAACAGGATTGCCAGTACAACCATGCTTATGGTAACAGGATTTTTTACCGCAAAGGTGATTATTTTTCTCATTTAATACGCAAACTTAAAATGTAAATAAAGTTATCATTACCCGCCTATTTAAGCACCTTAACGCGACTATTTTCACGCAAGGTTTCGTATCCTCTGACAACAAGGTTATCATTTTCATTCAGACCTTCCGTTACCTGAATATTATCTTCGTCTTCGAGCCCTGTTTTTATATTACGTACAATCGCCGTATTTTTCTCCACAACATAAACATACTTCCGGTTTCTGCTGGAAAGGACAACATCCTTCGGTATGATAATGGCACTGTCAGCCTTATCGACCACCACATCTGCTTTTACAAACATTCCGGGACGTAATTTCAAACCTGTATTATCGATAGAGATCTTTCCTTTGAATGTACGTGTCTCAATACTTATCGCAGGCGACAATTCACTGATAACTCCCCGTAATGTATCCTCCGGCATTGTATAGTGGGTAATGTATACCGGTTGATTAGGTTTGATATATTCGATTGTACTCTCCGGAAGATTTATATCCATATACATACGCGCATAGTCCATTATTCCAACCATTGGTTGCCCTTGCGTAACTCTTCCGTCCGTCGTATAATGAGGTAAAGAAACGATCACGCCGTCAAAAGGCGCCGTAATATTCATTTTTTCGAGGTTGAGATGCGCATTTTCAAGGTCATAACGCGCGTTGGTAACCCTCACTTCCGTATTACGCATTTCACTGAGAGTGACTCCGCCTTTTTCATACAGCGCTTTTTGCTTGGTCTGCTCCTGTTCCGCAATCTCAAGCGTTAACTTTTTAGATTCCAGCGCGATACCATTCTCATATTCTTTATCTTCGAGGTGGATGATAAGCTGGCCTTTTTTAACCGCATCGCCCAACTTATACGGTTTCCCGGTTCTGGAGTTCGTCTGAAGTTTATACATACCACTCATCTCCGAGTTCAGTTCTACACTGTATGTAGCCTGCGCTGTTCCGGTAGTATTAATCAACTTGCTGATAGAACCTTTTTTCAGTTCCTGTACAGATACAGGCGTTTCAATATCGTTCTGATTACTTTGTGGCTGATTGTTACATGCTGTCAGTAAAACAATCATTGCCGCGGATAATAAGCTTCTGTATTTCATTATGTTACTATTTTAATTTTTAATCTATGCAAACCTTAATCCTGGTTGTCCAACTCTTTTACCGGAACGATCGGGACTCCTTTTTCAAAATCGTACAGAGCAAGAATCTTCAGATTCAACAATTCTATTTTATAATTGATAAGAGTCTGCGAGTATGTAATCTTTTTATTTGAAAGCTGTGTCTGAAACTGACTGATTTCCATCCCCGTAAGATCACCTTCACGATATCTTGTCAGATTCAGGTCGTAGGTAAGTTGCGCGTTACGGACATTCTTCTCTGCGATACTTATCTGTGTACGAAGGTTTTCCAATCTGCGCCATACCTGACGAATATTCAATTCTATGTCCACTTTCTCATTTTCATGTTCCAACTTGGCAATTGTCTGAGCTGTCTTTTGCGCTCTCACACGCGCCTTTTTCTCTCCCCAGTCAAATATAGGAACCGTAAAGCTGACAGCAACCCTCGGGTTTTGGGTCGGGTTCTCATATATATTTGCAAACTTCTCGTTATCGCCGATAATACCGATTGACAAGGAGACATCTCCTTTAAATTCGCTAAGCCCTTTCGTCTGTATCATCTGCAACTCCGCCAGTTCTATATCTATCTCGCGCTGACGCAATTCCATTCGCGAATGCAATCCGCTTTGAACAGCCTGATCCAGATTAACAGACACCGGACTCACTTCAATATCCGCTTCTACGTTGATATTCTCGCCAAGTGACATACCTAATGTCTGCTTCAGTTCATCCTTGGCATTCTCAAGTGTAACAATACGTTCTTCCACAGAAGACTGCGCGGTAGCCAAATTCACTTCTGCCTGATAAAGTTCCTCCCTTGCAGATAAATCCGCCTCCACTTTATTTTTGATTATTTCATAACTCTGCTTTGCATTTTCATATTCCTCATGGCTTATTTCCAGATTACTTTGAGCCATATAAACAGCATAAAACTGATTGGTAATACTCCTCTCCGTATTAAGGCGCTGCAAAGCATAGCTTATTCCCGCGTTTTCATAATCATATTCTATCCGTTTGAGTTCCATTTTGCGACGGTTATACGTAAAAATCGGCTGATTAAGACGAAGATAAAGGTCGTTACTAAAAGCTTTATTACTGTTGTCCGCACCTTCTACCGTAGATTTATTATCCTGCCACCCGAAAGTATTGATAAGAGATATCTCTCCGTCCGTCAACAGAATAGGCTGCGTAACCTGAAACGTTCCGCTTGAATTGAATCTCTCATTCGTATACCATTGTGACAAACGGTTATCAAAACTACGCGTCTTTGTATAGCCGACAGGGTTGAGGTCGAGCGAGAACTGAGATTTCAGAGATGCCCGCTGCGCAACAAGGTTCTGCTGATACCTCTCCAGATTCAGCTTGGAAGTTATCAGTGTCGGATTATTCCCTTCCGCTATATCCAACGCCTGCTCTATTGTTATCGGTTCCTGTGCGAACGAGAACAACGGAAGCCCTGCAAAAAGAATTACCACGCAGGCTAATTTTACCCATAACAGTTTGTTTTTCATAATCTTTCATTTTAAAACATTCTATTCTTTTTTCTTGACAAAAAAGAACCAAAAAGTCAAGACTTCGTGTGCCTCGCACCGTTAAGCTTAACGCTCTGTCGGCTAAAATCTATGTAACTCGCTTCGCTCAAACAGCATAGATTTTGGACGCCTCCGTCGCTACTTAACGGCTCACCGCACAAGGTCGGTCTATTTTTATTTCTGTCACTTTACTCTTTTTCCAAGCGACCTTTGGTCGCACATTTTCAAATACTTTATGCTTCGCCAAGCGAAGCGTGCTATCTTTTTACGATCTTTACGGCATCGGCCGTTACAGAGCGTAGTTTGCAGTCATTTGTTAAAACCACTCTTACCGTATCCTGATTAAAGTAATAGGTGCCCAAAATGCTCCAACCTTCATCCGAACGCCTAAGGTCGACATACGTATGCTCCTCATCGTCGTCGTATCTTACTGTAAAATGATATTCCGCATCCCCGCTTCCGCCACGATCACCTCCGCCTCCGCGACGTCCCCTGCGGACATCATCCGGCTTATAGACATAGTAATACAAGTCATATTGTCCTGCTGCGGGAACAGGTATTTTCCACGTTGCACTCTGACTTCCGCTACCACTCTTGATAACATAGGCGGAACGAACATGCGTACCGTAATACTTATCATTTGTCGTCAACGTCCATTGTAATGGCGGACGCCAATTTGAAACGCCGGAATAACGGAACGAGTTATCGTCAACCTGATCCAACCATCGCGGCAATAATCCGACAACATCCGGCTCCGACAAAACAAATAACAAAGAATCTTCATTATCGACAATAATCTCTCCCGGAATGTTGTATGAAATATTCTGAAGAACAAAATCTCCTTCCTCATCAATCGGCTTATTTCGTTCGCGTATAATATTACTTACAGGCAAATTGACAAGATTCGGCAGATTGGCCGATATTAATGTATTTACATTTATATTACGCGGAGCTTCATCCCAGACAGAAACAAGCCGTTTCGTTTCATGGGCGGCAAAAGAAATTTTACGTTTTGCCCGTGGATCATACACATCGTTACGCCCTCCGATATTTGTTTCGACATTAATAATACCATCATTGTCGGAATCATTCGTAATCTGTAATTTCACCACATAGACTTCTTTATCACGATTAGATATATGTGTTACTTCAGGCGCTCCTACAATATATACAGGAAGAGGAGTCGGATAATTCCATGCTTTAAGAGGCGTAATTAAATCCTCCCCGGCAATCCCCCCCATTGTGTAAAGCAGATCTTCAAACCGAAGATTGGTAAATATATTCCGCTGCAAAACAGCCCGTAATGAATCACGATATTCCTTGTAGCCGATATTCCGCTCTGCCGGAGCAAACAGGTCATTCGCTTTCAAGGATATCACATTATCCAGCAAATCACGCTGTTCCGTATCGGACAACAACTCTTTGAATGGACGCTGTTCCATTAACAGATTGGCTTTTTCATTATTGCTTATTCCGTTCATCTGCCTTATCCAGGTATTATTGTCGGATTTATCCTGCAGATAAAGCTCCACCAGACGATTGGCAATAGGCCATTCCGACGAAAATATGTTATATCTGAAATGATATAACTGAGGAAATACAAAATAAGGATTAGGCTTTACCGTAACATTAAAAGAGCCCCGTTCCTGCGACCAGTTAAAGTCGCTTTCCGTACGCTGGAATATCCACATAAAATTATTCAACGTACGCATGGCCGCCTCTTCATCACTGATATCCTGTCCGTTCCATTTGGCCCATTTCTTTTCATTTTTTACCCTTTTAACAACATCCGCATTATCAAACAAACAACCTTTTTCAGGAAACAGTACCATTTCCGGTTGCATTTTTTCCTGCGCCTGTGTCCATGTACGGATGTAACTATAAAACTGTACAGGTGTTTCCACTAAAGAAAAACGATTGAACGAATAATCTAAAGAATAGGTACTCTCCAGCGAACGTCTGCGCTCTCTGATTTGTGAAGGAATGGTATCCATAATAGAGTCAAAGCTGGATGTAAAATAATCATGCCCTTTCAGATGCCAGATACTGAACAACGTACTGTCGACATCAATGCACTTCTGTTCATAATCACCGATAATAAGCGTTATTGAAGGAGACGGGTAGTCCGTCTCAAATATAAAAAGGCTGTCTTTCATTTCCGGAATAGCCGGCGCCTCTTCTCCGCTTCTTTCGCGGTTTCTGATATCGTCAGTTTCCTCTTCCGGAACTCTATCCTGATTTTCGGCAACAGCATGTCCCGTTCCTCCGGTTTCTCGTCCTTCCGTGTTTGTGGGGCGTTCCCTTCTTTCCCCTCTTTCAGGGCCACTTTCTGCGTTTCCTCTTGAAGGCCGTTCTCCGCCTCTTCCCGCGCCCCCTTCAGGACGTCCTTCACGAGGTGAGCCACTGCTTCTCTCTCCACTGCCTCTACGGGCCCTGCTATCACCGCTTCCCAGGTCGCGGCCGGCTTCTCCGTCCGGTCTCCTCCGGTCTGAAACTACCAGATCTTTTCTGCCGGGGATTGTGTCAGACGCTCCGATAGAATCCCTTCCCTCTTCCCCCGGAAGTTTTTCCCGTGTTTTTTTCGGGCGGCCGGTCCGGGCAACAGGTTTCTTTGCCGGAGGCCACTTTTGTGTTCCCTGCGACAATGCCTTAAGACCATTGACTGTCTTCACCGTCAAACGAAAGTTACTGAAATAGGCCTGCTGCCAATCCGGACTATCGCTACTATATGAAGTTCCGGGGCGAGGATACCAATATGTTTCGGGTGTAAATAACAGGTAATTACTACTTTGAAAACTATACTTTTTATCTATACGAAACATCTCACTTGAATATTCCTGTTGCAATACTTCAGCAGGAATATCCAGGTAACAAAAAATATCGTCTATGCGTCCGTCATATTTCATTGTAAATGACACCGTATCACCTTTTACCAGATTACGACCGAAATCAATAAGGATAATCTGATGTTCGCGATCAAACGACAATTCTTTCCGGTTATCTTTTATTTCACGTAATTGCAATGACGGATTCAGACAAAAAGTGAAAACCGGCGAAGATTCCAAAGCCACCCCTTTCATCACGACTTCCGCCGAAATCATTTCAGGATGCTGTTCTACAGATATATCATAATGGTCAATAATCATCTTCGGAGAATTCACATATTTATTATTGACTTCCGTATACAAATTCCGCATTTTGGCTTCCTCCAATATGGAACTGACATGATTATAAGCAGCAGCGCATCCTGCCAGAATAAAGCAAAATGACAATACAAGCCAACGATAACGACCATATTTTGTGTTCGGTAATCTTCTGAA
The DNA here is from genome assembly GCA_031285685.1 of Tannerella sp. GTDB lineage: Bacteria > Bacteroidota > Bacteroidia > Bacteroidales > Tannerellaceae > Tannerella. Next base: position 13,766 of record JAITVS010000187.1, on the reverse strand, counting down.
TAAAAATATGGAAATACAAATAAATCCCAGACCAAGCAAAAGGTATATTAAACGATGGTTGATCAATGCCGCCCAATTGGTAAAACCTACAATGGCAGACTTCACCAGCGGTAAATTATATACCATATAATCAAAAAGATAGTAGAACTTATCTCCTATATAAAACAGGGTTAAAGCAATATAGCCTAATAGGATAACAAATGTAATAGCCTGATTCTTAATAATAAGCATCAGGCTCACGGACAATCCGAATATGTATATCAAGGTAGGAACACATATCAGGAAAAAATAAATGATATATGCCGCCCAATCGACAGACACTCCTGAAGCAAGATTAAAAATGACAACTAATACAATAATAATCAGGTCAAGACGAAAAAAAACATTCATATTCCCCCATATTTTCCCGATTACATATTCGGAGTTACTAAGTGGGTGAACATAAAAGACTTCGGATGTATCAAGTTTTTTATCGGACTTCAGGAATTCCGAAGATAAAAAAACCGCAATAATTGCTTGTCCGGTATTCAGCAATAACAAGTTAACATATGGAATATTCGAAGGCAAGGCTTTCATCAACCAGAAACCACCACTATCTTCGGAGATTAACGCCGCGAAGTTAAAAATACATAAGAACAATACGGCCAGTATAAGGAATACCCTATAGAACCAGCTTCTCATCAGAAGCTTGCTCTCATACTTCGCAACAGAGCGTATATTACTTAATACCGACATCTTTTTGTTTATTAATCATTAGTCCAACGATCCAATTTTTTTTCCATATAATAGACATAGGCATGTTCCAGATTCGGGGGATAAGGTTCCGCATCATAGCCTTTTATTTCATCCGCCACTACCTGCACTTCCCAGCCCGTGCCGGAAGGTATCGTCGATATAACCGGATATTTTTTGTCTATAAGCGGCAAATCGTCTCCGCTTACTTTCATTCTCCACACTTTGCCTTCCGCCTCTTTCAACATATCCTGCGGCGAACCGAAAAAAGCAACTTCACCTTTATTCATCAGCGCCATACAATTACAGGTGCTTGATATATCACCGACAATATGGGTTGAGAGAATAATGGTGACTTCTTTCTCACTGACTTCCGCAAGAAGGTTTCGGAAACGAATACGTTCTTCCGGATCAAGTCCGGTAGTCGGTTCGTCGACAATGATCAATTTCGGCTGATGAATCAAGGCCTGGGCAATTCCCAGACGACGCTTCATCCCGCCGGACAGCTTATTCGCATAACGCTCCCTGACATCAAATAACCCTACGCTTTCGAGCATCGTATCAACAGCCTGGCGACGTTGTTTTCCGTTATTCATACCGGAAAGACGCGCTGCATAATCGAGAAATTCATATGTTTTATATTTGGCAAAAAAACGAAAATCCTGGGGCAGGTATCCAAGTATCTTACGAACCTCTTTACGTTCCTTCAGCAAATTATACCCGAACACGTCGACCTCACCCGAGGTCGGCTCCATTAAAGCCACCAATATGCGCATAAGTGTGGATTTGCCGGCTCCATTCGGACCCAACAAACCAAACATTCCCGTAGGTATCTCCATGTTGATGTTTTTCAGGGCATGATTACCATTCGGATACTTTTTATTTAATGAACGTATTGATATGCTCATACAATTTCAAGTAAGGTTTCCTTTTGACGTATTTCCATGACAAAGGTTACAAATATAGTACAAATTGATAAAATGCCAAAAGAAAATTTATATTCTCCCGGGCAACTCACCATTTGTCATAGTGAATCCTTGATTCGTCAAATTTATCTTTTGCCTCACTTTCTTCTAACGGATAACCAAGCGGAATAATTGCAAAAGGATGGATATTTTTATTTAAATTAAACGTTTTATTGACAATTCCGGCACGGTCATCATATGGATAAACGGCGGTCCATACCGCACCAAGCCCCAATGCTTCGGCAGCAATCAGAATATTTTGCGTAGCAGCCGAACAATCGAGAAACCAACAGTTATCAGACAACTCATCGTCGCCGCATACCACAATCGCCTTATCCGCACCTTTCAGACAAGAAGCATTTTTCAACTGTGTACCAAGGTTTTCCAGGATAACCTTATCCGAAATAACGATAAAATGCCACGGACGACGATCCTTCGACGAAGGCGCTGCCATACCCGCTCTCAACAATTGCTCCATTATGTCCGGGGAGATTTCCTGACCGGTATAATCCCGGACGCTTTTACGGTTCAATATAGTTTGTAAGGTTTGGTTTTGGACAACCGAAGAGCCTGCATCATATTTTTGAGAAATCAGTTTAGAATTATCATCATTAGCCGAAGACTCTCCGGATTGTGATACTCTACCGCTTTTACCCTGACAGGCAAATAAAAACACACTACAAAAAACGATTGCCAACTTAATTACGGGTTGCATATATTTAGTTTTTAAAAGATTTTTCTTTTCCATACAAGAAAACATATCACGATCAGAACTGTAATGATCACTCCAATAAGCACAGATAATGTATAGGGTAAACCCAAACCTTCCGGTCGGGGAGCGACCAAAATATACGTTGAACAAACCATTGTCATAAAAATGGCCGGTATCAAAGATACTATGTAAAGTTTTTTCTTCCGGCACAGGTAAACGGTGATGGTCCACAGCGTAAAAACGGCCAATGTTTGATTACACCAGGCGAAATAGCGCCATAAAATATCGAAATTCATTTGCAGGACAACAAATGTAAGAATGAAGATCGGAATGGAGATCATCAACCGTTTACTCATCGGTTTTTGATCAATACGCAAAAAATCAGCGGCAATAAGCCGTGCCGAACGAAGAGCCGTATCGCCGGATGTGATCGGCGCAGCTACCACCCCTAATAAGGCAAGAAATCCGCCAACAGTACCCAGCCAGTCTTTGGAAATAAGATTAACGACTTCTGCAGCTTTATTGGCAGTAGCGGGTAATTCTGCAACATATTGCTGGAGCCCCTCCAATGATCCGAAAAAAGAAGAAGCCGCAGCCGCCCATATAAGAGCAACGATGCCTTCCGCTACCATCGCTCCGTAAAAACAGCGGCGACCATACCTTTCATTTCTTATGCAGCGCGCCATTATCGGCGATTGGGTCGCATGAAAACCGGATATAGCGCCACAGGCTATACTCACAAACATCATCGGAAAGAGATGCAGGCTTTTATTCGGATGCCGGTTGGTAAAACCATCCGTAAATTCAGGTATAGGAGCATGATGAATAAATAATGTACAAAGAATTCCCACCGCCATAAACAACAAAGCAAATCCGAAGACCGGATAAAGCCGTCCGATCAGTTTATCGACAGGCAACAATGTTGCTAACATATAATACAAGAATATAACTCCGGTCCATATAAGTACACTTATACCCGGCGCCATACCCGCCAGCAAGCCTGCAGGTCCGGATACAAATACAGCGCCAACCAATATCATCAGCAATAAAGAAAACAGGCGCATGAAAAATTTAATATATTTACCCAATTCTTTTCCAACCAACTCCGGAAGACTTGCCCCTCCCTCGCGTATCGACATCATTCCTGAAAAATAATCGTGCACAGCGCCACCGAATATTGTCCCCAGAACTATCCATAAAAAAGCAGCCGGACCAAACATCACGCCCATAATAGCCCCAAAAATAGGGCCGAGCCCGGCAATATTCAGAAATTGTATGAGAAACACGCGCCACCAGGACATAGGAACATAATCTACACCATCCTGTTGTGCAAATGCGGGTGTCGGACGATTAGAGTCCGCACCAAAAATACGCTCCATCAGACTACCATAGATAAAATAGCCTGCGATTAGAAATATAAGGCATCCGATAAAGGATATCATATTGAAGATTTATTGAATTTCCTGTGTCGGCACATTCACAGTCAGAAGAATTAAGGATATAAGTTTCTGCCTCTTCCAGAGCAGGAGGCAGAAACATTCAAACAAAGAATAATTAAGCGAGTAAGCGCTTCACTGTTTCCGAAATAATGCGTCCTTCCGCTTTTCCTGATAATGCTTTCGTTGCCGCTCCCATCACCTTACCCATATCTTGTGGTCCGGATGCACCTACTTCTGCAATTATTTTTTTCAACTCGGTTTCAATTTCCTCAACAGACAGTTGTTTCGGCAAATAAGCCTCTAATACGCTAACCTGCTCAAGTTCCGTTTGTGCAAGATCCGGACGATTCTGCTCGGCGTATATCTGAGCGGAATCTTTTCCCTGTTTTACCAATTTCTGGATAATCTTTAATGCTGCATCGTCTGTTAGTGTATCATTTGCACCCGGTGCAGTTTTAGCTTCCAAGAAGAATTTCTTTACATTACGGAGCGCTTCTAATTTTACCTTCTCTTTCGCCAACATAGCAGATTTTATATCTGCACTTATCCGATCAAACAAATCCATAGCTGTATCTTTTATTTTTAATTAATTTAGGCTTACAAAGATAGTGCAAGCCAAGGAAAATGCAAAACGAATACTTGTTTTTGTTTTTCATTTCAACTGAAAGACAGATTCGTTTTTAAGTGTATCAAAAACAATATTAGCCTAACAGCTTCATACTACACACACCTAACTTTCAAGACATTCACAATAAACAGACAAAATAAATCCCATTATCTATGAGCTTTATGTAATAATTATTATCTTTACAGCACGATTTTAACACATCCAAAATATCTTTATCATGAAACTAAAATTACTCATTTGTACCGCTGTTTTTTTAGGCACAACGGTATTCGCCCAGAAAAACGAATGGAAAGATCCGAAAATCAACCAGGTAAACCGTGCTCCGATGCATACGAATTATTTCGCATACGAATCGGAAGAGCTGGCGAAAGAAAACATCCGGGAAAAGTCTGAAAATTTCTTAAGCATAAACGGAACATGGCGTTTCTTTTGGGTAAAAGACGCCGATGCACGTCCTGTTGATTTTTACAAAACTAACTATGATGATAATGGCTGGGCGACAATGAATGTTCCGGGAGTCTGGGAACTCAACGGATACGGGGTCCCTCTTTATGTGAATAACGGATATGCATGGCGCAATCAGTTCAGGAACAATCCGCCGGAAATACCTGTTGAGAACAATAACGTCGGCTCTTATCGCCGCGAAATAACAATTCCGGCAAACTGGAATAACAAACAGATTTTCGCACATTTTGGCTCCGTCACTTCAAATATGTACTTGTGGGTAAACGGGCAATATGTAGGATATAGTGAAGACAGTAAATTAGAAGCAGAATTTAATATTACCAAATATGTAAAACCGGGAAAAAACCTGATTGCTTTCCAGGTTTTCCGCTGGTGCGACGGCACCTATCTTGAAGATCAGGACTTCTTCCGCTTTTCCGGAGTAGGACGCGATTGTTATCTGTATGCACGTAATTCAAAGTATATCAAAGATATTCGCATTACCCCCGATTTAGATGCACAATACAAAGACGGTTCTCTCACTATCGAGGCAACCCTTTCCTCGTCCGGAACTGTTCAGTTAGATTTAAGTGATCCGAAAGGAGTTGTTGTTGCCACGCAAACATTGAATGGCAGCGGAAAATTAACAGGAAAACTGAATGTAACGGATCCGGAAAAATGGACTGCGGAAACACCGAACCGGTACACATTAACAGCCACATTGAAAGAAGGCGGCAAAACGATCGAAGTAATACCCCAGAAAACAGGATTCCGCAAGGTTGAAATGAAAAACAGCCAGATGCTGGTGAATGGACAGCCGATCTTGATCAAAGGTGTAAACCGTCATGAGTTGGATCCTAAAACAGGATATTACGTATCACCGGAAAGAATGATTCAGGATATAAAAATAATGAAAGAGAATAATATAAATGCTGTTCGTACATGCCATTATCCGGATGACAATCTGTGGTATGACCTTTGCGACGAGTATGGCCTTTATGTTGTCGCCGAAGCAAATATTGAGTCGCATGGAATGGGATACGGCGAACACACGTTGGCGAAAAATCCCCTTTACGCATTAGCTCATCTGGAAAGAAACCAACGCAATGTACAACGCAGCTATAACCATGTCTCTGTTATTACCTGGTCATTAGGCAATGAGTCCGGTTTCGGACCCAATTTCGAACAATGCTATACATGGATTAAAAACGAAGACAAAAGTCGTCCCGTACAATATGAGCAGGCACACGGAAATGAATATACCGATATCTATTGCCCAATGTATCTGAATTATGAGAGAAGCGAAAAATACCTTCAGGGTGACGCAACCAAACCATTGATACAATGCGAATATGCTCATGCAATGGGTAATTCACAGGGAGGGTTCAAAGAATACTGGGATATGTTTCGTAAATATCCGAAAGCACAGGGAGGGTTTATCTGGGATTTCGTAGACCAGTCAGTACATTGGAAAAATAAAGACGGCGTTGATATTTATGGGTATGGAGGTGATTTCAACCGTTACGACGGTTCCGATCAAAATTTCTGCGATAACGGGCTGATAAGCCCCGATCGCATACCGAACCCGCACATGGACGAAGTGGGCTATTTCTATCAATCGATATGGGCAACACCGGCAGACCTCAAAAACGGAGAAATAAATGTTTTCAACGAAAACTTCTTCCGCGATCTTTCCGCGTATTATGCAGAATGGACAATTCTGGCCGACGGAGAAATCGTTCAAACCGGAATAGTACAGGAACTTAACGTTGCTCCGCAACAAACCGGAAAGATTAAATTAAACTATAATTTATCAGATATTCCGGCAGGAAAGGAAGTTTTGCTGAACATCTATTTTAAACTGAAAAAGGCTGAGACCTTATTGCCTGCAGGCTATAGAGTGTCACGTAGCCAAATGGAAATACAGCCCTATATGACCCCCGAACTTGAAATAGCAAACAATGCTCCATGTAAAAATTGTCCGGACAAGCAAATAACAATAAAAGACAACGATTATCATTTCCTGATTATAGACGGCCGGCATTTAAGAATTGAATTCAATAAAAGAACCGGTTTCCTCTGTAAATATGATGTTAATGGAAATGAATTTTTAAAAGATGGAGGAACTCTTATGCCTAACTTCTGGCGCGCACCGACGGACAATGATTTCGGAGCAAACCTGCAAGCCAAATACAGGGTATGGCATAATCCGGAAATAAAGCTTACATCATTGGAAAACAACACGAAAAACGGAGTCATAGAAGTGATTGCCCAATATGAAATGAAGGATGTATCGGCTACTTTGCAGCTAACCTATCTGATCAATCAGGACGGAACAATCAAAGTGACACAAAAACTCAACGCGGATAAAAACACGGAAATATCTGATATGTTCCGTTTCGGTATGCAAATGCAGCTTCCTGAAGTTTACGACAGAGTACAATACTACGGACGCGGACCGATAGAAAATTACAGTGATCGCAATCATTCGACATTTATCGGAAAATATAATCAGACTGTCAGTGAACAGTTCTACCCTTATATCCGTCCGCAGGAAACCGGAACCAAAACGGATATCCGCTGGTGGCGCCTAACCGCGCTGAATGGCGACGGACTTGAATTCGTAGGCGATGCGCCATTCTCCGCCTCGGCGCTAAATTATACGATTGAATCATTAGACGATGGATTGCGTAAAGAGCAGAGCCATGCACCGGAAGTAGAAAAAGCAGATTTCACCAACTTCTGTATCGACAAAAAACAAATAGGATTAGGTTGTGTCAACAGCTGGGGAGCTCTTCCTCTGGAACAATACAGAATTCCTTACGGAGACTATGAATTCTCTTTCATTATGCGTCCGGTTCAATCAAGTTATTAATCTTTTCAACTTATTTTAAACGATTCTTATAAAAACATACGATGAGACAAGCATTACTTCCAATCCTTACGGCATTATGTACTGTTATGTTCACAACAAGCGGCCTCCAGGCGCAAGCAAAGAATCCCGCCCAATGGTTTAACGACAAAGATCTGACTCTGACAGGCGTTTATTATTATCCAGAACACTGGGACGAGAACCAGTGGGAACGTGATTTCAAAAAAATGAAAGAACTGGGTTTCGAGTTTACCCATTTTGCCGAATTCGCATGGGCGCAACTGGAACCGGAAGAAGGCAAATTTGATTTCGAATGGCTTGACCGGGCTGTCGCCCTTGCAGCAAAATATGACCTGAAAGTCATCATGTGTACTTCAACGGCCACCCCTCCCGTATGGCTAAGCCGCAAATATCCCGAAATACTGATACGTCTGGAAGACGGTATGGTGCTCGACCACGGCGCACGCCAGCACGCTTCGTTCGCCTCACCTCTTTACCGGGAACTTTCATTTAAAATGATTGAGAAATTAGCGGAACATTATGGCAGTGATTCCCGGATTATCGGCTGGCAGCTCGATAACGAACCGGCAGTTCAGTTCGATTACAACCCGGCAGCAGAAAAAGGTTTCCGCGATTTCCTCCGCGAAAAATACGACAATGATATTCAGGCGCTGAATAAAGCATGGGGAACGGCATTCTGGAGTGAGATTTACTCTTCCTTTGATGAAATCACATTACCTAAAACACGCCAGATGTTCATGAATCATCACCAGATACTCGATTACCGCCGTTTTGCGGCAAAGCAAACAAACGACTTTTTAGACGAACAATGTCTCCTCATCCGGAAATACGCGAAAAATCAGTGGGTTACAACAAACTATATCCCCAATTACGACGAGGGACATATCGGAGGAAGTAAGACGCTGGATTTTCAGGTATACACTCGTTACATGGTATACGGTGACAACGAAGGGATCGGGCGGCGCGGATACCGGGTAGGTAATCCGTTACGTATCGCATGGGCGAATGATTTTTTCCGCCCGGTTCAGGGAACATACGGGGTGCTGGAATTACAACCCGGTCAGGTAAACTGGGGGAGTATCAATCCGCAACCTCTTCCGGGGGCTGTACGCCTATGGTTATGGAGTGTGTTTGCCGGAGGAAGTGATTTTGTTTGCACTTACCGATACCGTCAACCTCTTTACGGAACAGAACAATATCATTATGGAATTGTCGGAACAGACGGGGTCACCGTTACGCCCGGAGGATTTGAATTCAAACAATTTATCGATGAGATAAAACAAGTCAGAAAAGTGGCTTCTACCCGTGAAACGAAACCGGAAGCGTATTTGAAACGCAAAACCGCTATTCTGTTCAATCATGAAAACGCATGGAGTATTTCACGTCAGAAACAAAACACAACATGGAACACACTTGAGCATGTGGAGAAATACTACAAACCATTAAAAAGCTTCGGCGCTCCTGTTGATTTTATCACGGAAGATAAGAATTTCAGCGACTATCCGGTAATTATCGCTCCCGCCTATCAATTAGTTGATGAAGAGCTTGTAAAACGCTGGACGGATTATGTGAAACAAGGAGGCAATCTTGTCCTTTCCTGCCGTACCGGACATAAAGACCGCTACGGACGCTTATTTGAAGCGCCGTTTCGCTATATCATCGATGAACTGGCAGGCAACAAACTGGAATTCTACGATCTGCTATTGCCTGCCGAACCGGGAACGGTTGAGATGAATGGAAAAAAATACACATGGAACACATGGGGAGAAATGTTAATTCCACAGGCCGGAGCCGAAACATGGGCTACCTATAAAGAAGAATTTTACGAAGGTAAGCCGGCCGTTACATTTTACAAACTGGGCAAAGGTACCGTCACTTATGTGGGGGTCGATTCTTCGGACGGCACATTTGAAGAGGATGTTTTAAAACAACTTTACGAACGTCTGAATATTCCGGTTATGAATTTGCCTTATGGAGTAACGCTTGAATACCGTAATGGATTGGGTATCGTACTTAACTATTCCGATAAACCATATCACTTTGACCTGCCTTCCGGAGCAAAAACAATCATCAGGGAACAGAATATCCCGACGGCCGGAGTATTGGTCTTTTCTATAAAATAAAGTCAAACGAAAAATATAAACGAGATTTTCCTATTTCCGGAAAACCTCGTTTATTATAAATCTACTATCCAGAATCAATAGAAAACAATGAAAAAGAATAAAGAAATACAACGTTGCCAGTGGTGCGGAAACGATCCGCTTTATATGGATTATCATGATAATGAATGGGGGCAGGAAGTAACCGACGATAAGACCATGTTCGAGTTTCTGACTCTCGAAAGCGCACAGGCAGGGCTTAGCTGGATCCATCTTGCGGCGCCGCGAAGAATACCGCAAGGCTTTTGCAAACTTTGATGTAAAAAAAGTAGCAAAATTTACAAACGACAATGTGGAACTCCTTATGCAAAATGCCGGTATCATACGGAACCGACAAAAAATAGAATCAGCGATATCCAATGCCCGGTTATTTCTTGAAATACAGAAAGAATTCGGCAGTTTCTGCGCCTATATGAAATCATTTTTACCGGAAGGCAAACCCATCATCAATCGCTGGAAAGACATAAAAGAAGTCCCCGCTTCTACACCCTTATCAGATACTATCAGCAAAGATATGAAAAAACGCGGATTCAAATTTTTCGGCACCACCATTTGTTACGCTCACTTACAGGCCGTCGGGTACGTAAACGATCATCTGACAACATGCCATTGTCATCCGGATAATATAAAAGACTGATTAATAAGTCATCGTAATCGTATAGGCTCCGGAAGGTATATTTCCCAAGGAGATGAAAGGAGCATTTTTTTCACGTGTTGTTTTTTGTATGACGCCATTTGCCTTCACCTCATATTTATTTGATAATAAAGGCAAATAAACTTCGCTTTCCATATTGGCAGGGATTGTCACCTGCATACGGAATTCTCCTTTTTTATTTTCAATTTCCAGACTTATTGCTCCTTTTATTGTAGGAATAACTGCCTTTGCCCATGAAAGAGAAGCCAACTGCGGTTTTATACGCACTTTATCAAATCCGGGAAGTAATGGCTCGACGCCCATCAGTTTTCTCGGAATGATATTAGCCGGAACGGCTCCCCATGCATGGTTCCAGTCCTGATTGGGTTTATACTTATTATCCCATGCTTCCAGTGAAATGGTCGAACCTACACGTATCATATTATACCATCCCCTATCGTCTGTCTTTGTCAGCATAGAAAGCGCATATTCCGCATCCGATGCATCATATAAGGCATCCATCAAAAACTGTGAACCGTATACACTGCAAGCCATTTTACGTGTATGTATGAAGTCAACCACACGATTCATCTTGTTCTGTGGAACCATTCCAAATGCAACGGGAAACATATTCGCATGCAAAGACGAGTGACTGGTCGTATCACCATCTACATAATATCCTTTCTTATCATTAAAAAAGAATTTATTATACCTTCCAAGAAACAAATTTGCCTCTTTGTTATAAAAAGAAGATTCATCCTGCACCCCAAGTACACCGGCAATTTTCCCCATTAACTTCAGCGCTTCATAATGATAGGCATTTGTCACTGCATTATAATCGGTAAAGACAAAACCGTCTGCTTCACCGCCTTCGTGCTTATTCAAACCGAGAATCCCCGTATGAGGCCAATCCACAATATCCCTTACCTGTCCGTTAAAACGGATAGACGACAGGAATTCGGGTGTCAGCAATCCCGTAGTTGAACTTATCAGTCCGTTCTTCTCCCGCAATTGCATTAAATTTCTGGCTTTCAGGATGTCATAATTGGCTTTCAACGAACGGCTATCGCCTGTATACATATAATCATACCATGCGATCAGCACAGCCTGTAAAATCCATTCTGTCGGCCAAGGTGGGGTATTCCAGCAAATACTCGTGTGAACGACGGGCCATCGAATATTCCCTGTCGACACCATAATGGCAAAGCTGATTAATCAAAGCATCCGCCTCGTAAGGAATACGCTCACGATCACCGTCCACATAAATGCCTAAAAAAGAGGTCGCTTTTACCGAATACTTGCACAAATCCCATATCTGATTCAATGTATCGTCACTACATTCAAAAAAGGAAGCCTTTTCATCAAACGGATAATGAACGGATACCCGGATTACATCAGTCGTTGTTACCGGTTTTTCATAGCCTTCAATTTCACAATACCTGAAAGGCATAACCTCACCTATATAATCAGGAATCAGCACTGCTGCAGAACCTGTATTCCGGTTATCTTTAGCTATTTTTATATGATATGTATGTGTTCCTCTTAACAATCCGACAGTATATCGGTGATAGCGAATCGTTCCTTCCGGATTCCGGTCTACCTTTCCGTTTATCTGATGTTCTCCCAAATGCACGACAACGCTGTCTTTATCATTATCGGAAGTCAGGCTCAGAGCCAATTGTCCGAATGCCGCTTTCCCAAAATCCGCAAATACACCCGAATCTTCGTTAACCTTCATGGAAACCGGATACTCTATCGTCTTCACCTGCGGATAAAAACCGGCGGCATACTCCGACAGTTTAGCAGCCGTACGGAAAGCCTTCACATCCGACCATTCATTATCACCACCGGTATTCGTCACGGTTTTCACACGCCAGAAATAATTCTTTTTCGGTTGCAATGCGCTTCCTCCATATAACACAGCAGTAGAATTACGGCTTCCGACCACGTCGCTATCCCAGATATTTCCTATTCCGGAGCGTGCGTCCTCTATGTTATCGGCAACAATAATCCTGTAAGACACCTGATAAGTTCCGTTCAATTCACCTGGAACTATCCAGCTGAACGAAGGATAAGCCGATTTTATTCCGGCATATTGAAAAGGCTTTATCATATCTTTCACCTGCCAGACAGGTACACTCGAAACATACCCGTTTTGCCATGTATAATCCGTATGCTCAACCAAATCCGTCAATAAACCATACGGCTTATTATCTGCGGCATACAAGACAAAAAAATGCAAAGAAAACAGGATAAATACTGATAATTTAGATAGTTTCATGCAGTATAGTTTTAAAATACTAAAATCCAAACAGGTTTAACAAATTACAAATAAACAACATTTATTCCAAAATCCGTCGCCTTACCTGAAAAATATTTCTCGTATTTATTATTCTACTATTTCTACGTAATTACCTTCCGGGTCTAATACGGCACTCTCATAATATCCGTCGCCGGAGGTTCTCGGTTCGCTTGCAATCATATAACCGTCTTCACGTAATCTTTCCGTAAGAACGTTTACAACATCTTTGCCCCCTACCGAAATCGCAAAATGCGCCAATCCTTTCAGATTTCCCCTACTAACAGGATTTTCCATATCCGGAATGTGCATCAATTCAAGACGCGTTTTATCGTCTCCGAAAGACAAAAAGTAAGATGTAAAGTTCCTTTTTGTATTTACATACTTTTCTCCACAACTAACACTAAAATACTTTATATAGAATTGACGGAGTAATTCTACATCTTCTACCCAAATTGCCAAATGTTCGATTTTCATCTATTTCTATAGTTATTATATCCGGCAACAAAATTAGATAGGTGTAATTGAACATGAAATGACCTGCGTCAATTTCGTTAATCCCAATAAAAACATGTATCTTTGATGCCGTAAATCAATTGAATATCATGGATGTTATAAAAAGACTATCAGCAAAATATAATGTGAGTTTGTCTGAAAAATCAATCGAGAAATTCGCATCCATACTGGAACCCAAAGAATACAGGAAAGACGAAATTATTTTGAATCAGGGACAGGTTAGCCGTTATATGTATATCGTTGAAAAAGGGATAATCCGCCAGTTTTATTACAAAGACGGACGGAATATCACCGAGCATTTTTCATGTGAAGGGGATATAGCCACTTGCCTTGAAAGCCTGTTTT
>JAITVS010000177.1 GCA_031285685.1 Tannerella sp. | reverse complement strand
ATTATGATGCACCGATCGGTGAATCGGGAAATATTACACCGAAATACCACGAAGTGCGTAATCTGTTGAAGAATTACTTGCCTCAGGGTGAAACATTGCCTGAAATTCCGGATTCGATTCCAACGATTGTTATTCCGGAGATTCGGTTTGAAGAAATTGCCTACGTTTTCGATAATCTGCTCGAACCGAAACAAAGCGAACATATTCGCTCAATGGAATTTTTTGATCAGGGGTGGGGTAGTATCCTGTATCGCACAAAACTTCCGGGATCACTTGAGCCGCAAAAACTTAAAGTTTCCGAAGTACATGATTGGGCGCAGGTGTTTATTAATGGCGAACGTATCGGAGTATTGAACCGTCTGCGTGGTGATGCGGTTGTGACTCTTCCACCGGTGGAAGAGGGTGCCCAGCTTGATATTCTGGTAGAAGCCATGGGGCGTCAGAATTTCGGAAAAGGTATTTACGATTGGAAAGGTATTACCGAAAAGGTCGAACTGATTAGTGAAGAGAGTACTGTCGAATTGAAAAACTGGGAGGTGTTCAGTATTCCGGTCGATCATGAATTTGCGAAAAACAAGGATTATAAAAAGCAAAATCTGAAAGCAAATCAGCCGGCGTATTACCGTGCGACATTCAGTCTGGATAAGGCAGGTGATACTTTCATAGACATGATGAACTGGAAAAAAGGAATGGTTTACGTCAATGGCTACAACATTGGACGTTTCTGGGAAATCGGTCCTCAGCAAACGCTCTATATGCCGGGATGCTGGTTGAAAAAAGGCGAAAATGAAATCATTATTTTGGATATGTCCGGTCCGGACATTCCGACAATACAAGGTCTGCATACGCCGATTTTGGATGTGCAACGCGGTTCGGGGGCTTACAAACATCGCAAAGCAAGTGAGAATCTGGATCTGTCGGATGAAAAACCGGTTTATAAAGGTAGTTTTAAACCCGGACATGGTTGGCAAACCGTGAAATTCAACCAATCCTATACAACCCGTTATTTCTGTCTCGAAGCATTGAGTTCTCAAAAGGGTGATCCATATGCCTCAATCGCCGAACTGGAGATTTTAGGTCCGGACGGTGAAAAACTTTCCCGCCAGCATTGGAAAGTGATTTATGCCGACAGTGAGGAAGCGGATGCTGCCAATAATGTGGCATCCAATATATTCGATCTGCAGGAATCGACAATCTGGCATACGTCATTCTCAAGTATACAAGACCCGTATCCTCACCAGCTTGTTATTGATTTGGGAGAAGAAAAAGAAGTGAGTGGTTTCCAATACCTGCCACGTATGGAGGCTGACAAACCGGCTATGATTAAGGATTATCAGATATTTCTGAAAAAAACACCGTTTAAGCTGTAAATCAATTATCAAATAGATCAGGATGAAAAATTATTTAAGGAGTAAAAATGCGCTAATAGCCATTTTATTTAGCTGGATGTTTCTTCCGGCTTACGGACAGGTCTCTTTCGGAGATCCGGAAAAGATAAATGATGAATGGTTATTTCATCAGGGTGATGTGGAAGATTTCAGGTCGGTAGACCGGAAACGCTGGAGAAAAGTCAGTCTGCCTCATGACTGGAGTGTAAGAGGGCAGCTAAGTCCTACGCTGGCAAGTTGTACCGGATATCTTCCGGGTGGGATCGGATGGTACCATAAAACAGTGCAGGTACCTGAGTCCAAAAAAGGAGAAAAAGTATATCTTTATTTTGAAGGAGTATACAATCGCAGCGAAGTATTTGTAAATGGGAAATCTTTAGGCAAACGTCCGAACGGGTATATTTCATTTATGTATGATGTGACTTCCTGTATAGAATATGGAAAGGACAATACAATCGATGTCAGGGTGGATCACAGCCTGTCGGCCGATTCGCGCTGGTATACCGGTTCCGGAATTTATCGCAACGTATGGTTAGTTTATGCGAATCCCGTACACATTGCTCAGTGGGGTGTTTATGCCTATCCTGAAGTCAATAAGAATAACGGCAAACTGAATATAGAAGTGGAAATTGATAATACTTCCGGGGAACACAGCAATCTTACGGTCGTGAATGAACTTTTTTCGGCAGATGGTAAACCGGCAGGAAAATCTTCTAAGAAGCTGATGGTGAACGCCGGAGGTGCAGGTAAAATAACAACTTTCGTTAATGTCAGCAAACCGGCTCTCTGGTCTTTGGATAATCCGGCGTTGTATAAACTTAAAACAACGATTCTGAAAGACGGAAAGGAAATTGACCGGACAGTTACGATGACCGGTTTTCGTTCTTTTACATTTGATCCGGACAAAGGCTTTGCACTTAACGGAAACCGGATGAAAGTGAAAGGTGTGTGTATACACCATGATGCAGGTGTTTTAGGTGCGGCTGTTCCGCGTGATGTGTGGAAAAGGCGTATACAAACATTGAAAAGTATCGGCTGTAACGCTATACGTACAAGTCATAATCCACAGGCGCCTGATTTATATGAGTTATGTGATGAACTCGGGATGCTTGTTTTGGATGAAGCCTATGATGAGTGGGAGTTTCCGAAACGCAAGTGGCTGGAAGGATGGAATGTCGGAACACCCGGTTTTCAGGGGTCTTATGATTTTTTTGAAGAATGGGGAGAAAAAGATCTGTCGGATCTGGTCAGAAGAGACCGGAATCATGTCTCCGTATTTGCATGGAGTATCGGTAATGAGGTCGATTATCCGAATGATCCTTATTCGCATCCGGTACTTGACGGGGGAGAGAATACCGGATTTACACAGCCCATCTTCGGCGGATATAAAAAGGATGCTCCCGACGCTATGCGATTAGGCGATATAGCCAAACGTCTTGTTGCTACGGTTAAAAAATATGATAAGTCCCGTCCGACAACTGCCGGACTGGCGGGTGTCGCCATGTCCAATGAAACGGAATATCCCGGATCACTTGATATAGCCGGTTATAATTATACGGAAAGCATGTATGATTCCGATCATGCAAAATATCCGAACCGTGTTATTTACGGAAGTGAAAACCGTCACGAATTGAGTGCATGGAAAGCTGCAAGGGATAAGGAGTTCATTTTCGGACAGTTCTTATGGACAGGGATAGACTATCTGGGTGAATCCGGACGTTGGCCTTCACGCGGATTTTATTCGGGACTGCTTGATTTCGGCGGTTTTATAAAACCGAGAGGATATTTCCGCCAGTCCTTGTGGTCGGATCGACCAATGGCTTATCTGGGTACTTATCCCACACCTGGAAAAGGCAGTGGTAGCCAGATGAAGGATGTCTGGTCTCAACTTGATGCGGAAAATGAAAGAGGTAATTATGAAGAACGGGTTCCATCTATGGATGCGTGGTCTGTATGGAATTATGAAGAAGGACAATCTATACGCGTCGTTTGTTATACGAACGGGGCAAAAGCGCAGCTTACGCTGAACAGGAAAAATATCGGTGAACCGAAAGATTATGACGACAATACGGGTATTATTTATTGGGATATTCCTTACGAAAGCGGCAAGTTGGAAGTCATAACCTATGATCGGGACAATAAAGAAATGGTCAGATATGCAATCCAATCATCCGAACAACCTTATGCCCTGAAAGTTGTTTCTGCAGAGTCGGAAATCGACAAGAACGGATTGGCTCAGATTGTGATACAGATTGTGGACGAAAATAATGTTCCGGTTATGTTATCGGATAACGAAGTTACCTGCCGGATTGCCGGACCGGCTATCTTAAAAGGACTGGAAGCCAGCAATAATAGTGACATGAGTGACTATACGGATAACCATCAACGTGTGTTTAACGGTCGTATACTGGCCTATATACAGTCTACAGGTGAAGAAGGGGAAATAAAGATTCGCTTTACCTCTCCTTGGTTGAAATCTGTGGAAACAAGCATTGCTGTAAAATAAATAGTCGTGATGTAAGGCAAAAAATAGTTAGGTTTAGTTTGCAAGAATCGTCATTACGGGAATCGAGACTGTAAAATAAACTGTGTCAGTAAAGAATAAATTATTAACTTTACAAACACAGTTTTTTTATGAAAGAAGAATTCGATTTTGACAGTATCAAGAACAAGGCTTTGGAACAACTT
>JAITVS010000175.1 GCA_031285685.1 Tannerella sp. | reverse complement strand
ATCGTATCTTTGCTGAGTACTTTGTACATAGGAAGCGTTTTTTATTTGTTTTTTAGCGATTACAAAATTAACGCTTCCTTTTTTTTATGCTAATTTCTAAAAGTCAAGATAACTTCTTTGTTTAGTTACATAAATTTTTCATAATAAGTTGATTTTTATTTGTACTTTTGCGAATATACTCATTATTTCAGGTAATTCTATGAAACAGATCTTACTCTTTTGCCTTGTTGCATTTTGTATGCCTATTCAAGCACAAAACATACAATTATACGAACTTTACGCTACCAGGCCATATACAGTAACCAAACCGATTGAAATCGATTCGATAAACAGGGATGACAAAAAATTTACCGATAAAAATTTATTGCAACTAAGGGTATCCGTCCCTCAACAACAAGATTTCAACCAAAAAACTACTGCGGATACAGCCGGCTTTTTTAATTTGCCTGCGCAGGAAAACGCATACATACAATTATTTTCATTTTATGTAAATGCGGATTCGTATGGAAAAGCAATCGTAAAGGTAACATCGCCCGACATGTCGGAAGTCTATATCAATGAAAAATTAATATCATCAAAGACAAATACGGAAAACTCGCCTGATGATGCCAAGGATATAATGGCGGAATGTAATCCCTATTCACAAACATGCCGCGTTGTAATAAAATTATTGCATACGGAAAAAAATACCAACGCTTCCCTTAAAATAGAAATCGAAGATCTTTTAACCGGCACTAATCTGATCAACTTCTCCGATGATGAAGATCTGTCGCCATTGAGCCAAAGGTTATCTGTTTCCGAAAATCCGCAAAGAAAAATAATCTTAGACGATGTTATCAAAGGAAAACGCATCTCCGAGATTTCCCTGTCCCCATCAGGAAAATATGTCTTAATCTCTTATATCAGCAATTACGGAACACGCTCATCCTATTCTACAGAACTGTATTATACAAAAACAGGCAGGCGTGTAGTAATCGATACGGATAACCGTAAACGCCAGTTAAACTGGATGCCGAAATCCGATCAGATTTATTTCCTTCAGAAAGATGGAGAACAAACGAATCTGATAACGATCCATCCGGAAACATTGGAGGAAATTGTGATGGCAACAAATATTCCGGATGAACGGATAACGTTCTCACTGGACGAACAATTTTTATTTTATTCGAAAGCAGAAAAAGATACGGAAAAAACAGACGATGTTTTCCGGATGCACACATTGACACTCCGAACCGGAGGGAAACCTTCTCATCCGTTTATGTACCGCTATAACCTTCAAACAGGATTATCGCAACAGATAACATTCGGTTCTCATGCAACACACCTCAATGATATTAGTTATGATGGTAAAAATATTCTTTTTTCAATATCCGATGAAACAATTACAGAGCGACCTTTCAGAAAAAGTTCTCTGTTTATGCTGAATACGGAGACAATGCAACTGGATACTATATGGAAAGATGAGAAATTTGCTTCACGGGCGCAATTCTCCCCTGACGGCAAATATATTCTTATTCTTGGCGCTCCGGAAGCATTCGAAGGTATCGGATTAAACATCAGCGAAGGGCTGATAGCAAATAGCTATGATACCCAGGCTTTCCTGATGGACATGAATACCAAAGAAATTGAGCCCCTCACAAAAAACTTTAATCCGTCTATTAAAAATGCCCAATGGAATATGACTGACGGACTTATTTACATGCTTACGGCAGATGAAGACTGTGCTCCCATATACACTTACAATCCGAAAACAAAGAAATTCACACGCCTGCCTTCGAAAGAAGATGTTATAAATAATTATCAGGTTTCCGGTCAATCACCTATTATGGCTTATACGGGAGTGAGTGCTTCCAATTCAACCCGCGCATACATTTTCGATCTTAAAACAAAAAAAACGACGCTTATTGCGGATCCTTATGCCGAAAATCTCAGGCAACTCAAACTAGGTGAGGTGAAAGATTTCAATTTTACAAATTCGGATGGTGTTAAAATCAAGGGATACTACTATCTGCCACCGGATTTCGATCCCGGAAAAAAATACCCGTTAATTGTAAATTATTATGGAGGAACCACCCCTACAGAACGTGTTTTTGAAAGCCGTTATCCCAAACATGTATACGCAGCTCTGGGATATGTGGTCTATGTAGTACAACCAAGCGGGGCCATCGGTTTCGGACAGGAGTTTTCAGCCTTACATGTCAATACATGGGGCATACGTTCTTCCGATGATATCATTGAAGGAACGAAAAAATTTATTGCCGGACATCCTTTTATCGATCCGCAAAAGATCGGTTGTATAGGCGCTTCTTATGGGGGCTTTATGACAATGTACCTACAGACACGGACAGACCTGTTCACTGCTGCCGTATCACATGCAGGTATCAGTTCAATAAGCAGCTACTGGGGAGAAGGTTATTGGGGATATTCATACAGCAGTGCAGCCAGCGCTCACAGTTATCCATGGAACAATCCGAACTTGTATATCGACCAAAGTCCGCTGTTCAGTGCGGATAAAATAAACACACCCATATTGTTACTACATGGAGCAGCGGATACCAACGTTCCTGTAGGAGAAAGTATTCAGATGTACACCGCCCTGAAAATATTAGGCAAACCGGTAGAATTGGTGCAGGTAAAAGGGGAGGATCATCATATCCTATCCTATGAAAAACGTTTAAAATGGAACAATACCATTTTTGCATGGTTTGACCGCTGGCTCAAAAATGAACCGGCATGGTGGAATGAACTATATAAAGATTGATATTTTTTATATGGTTATTTATTTTAGTGATGAATAAAATTACTGAATTTTAAATATTTACTATTATATTTGCAAATATTTAAAAAGAATATTTGAACACTAAAAATTATCGATCTCATGCAAGAAAAGTTCTTTTTTCTTATCTGTATATTCATTTTATCATCCTGTGCATCCGATAAAAAAGATATTCCACCCATAGAAACAGTGACTACTGATTCGTTACAGGTTACGGACACGATGCCAACAGCTCCGAAAATATTGACGGCCGATGATATTATCCTGAAAAAAGAATTTTTATACGACAAATATACGTTGGATGACGAATATCCCTATAAAGATACTACACGTGTCTTCCAATGGGAACAAATTAAAAAGGCATTGGCACAACTTGAAATGATTCAACAGGAAAAGCCATACTGGGGTATCTTACAAAACAGACAAAATAAAAATGGAGAAGCTCCGGTAGCGCGTAATTTCAAGCGCAATAAATACAAACTGGTAACAGACTCACTTGGAACAGAACGTTTTCAGAGTATTCCTTTATATCTTCCGGATGACACAGTTATCCCCGAACGTTACGCTCTCGATGGTTCACTCGTAAGAATTTCAAATGATACAACAAACTTGATCAAAGTGTCTACAGTATATTTTGAAGGAGACTGGCTCGTTCCTTCAAAATATATCAAACCGATAAACATTGACACGTTAGCATATTTCCGGAAAGTAATTTTCGTTGACCGGACAAACCAGAACATTACGACATTGGAAAAGGTTGACTCAACATGGCTGATAAGAAGTATGAATCCGGCTACAACAGGTGTCTACCGTCCGCCGTATGCACATCCTACTCCATTGGGGATATTTGTCATACAGGAAAAAAAATCGAAAATGATATTCCTGAAAGACGGTTCAAGCGAAACCGGAGGATTTGCGCCATATGCAAGTCGTTTCAGTAATGGAGGCTATATTCATGGCATCCCCTCTAATGTACCACGTAAGACGATCACCGAATACAGTCAGACATTAGGAACTATCCCAAGATCACACATGTGTGTCCGGAATGCCAGTTCCCATGCAGAATTTGTGTTTGACTGGGCGCCAATCTATGAAAGCTTGGTTTTTGTTATCGAATAGAAAATACCTATTTCCACAGAAAAAGCCTCATTCCGACCAATGACAAAATAAAATCTACATTGTTTTGTCATTGCATTCAAATTACATTATCTTTGTGCATTTCTTTTTGACTCATGCAAAGGTATTTTTTTTTATTATTACTCATCTTCATCCCGACAAATCATCTGTTCGTAAAAGGAACAGAGCATGATACCGGCATTCCGGTCGGGATCTACAAACTCTATAATGAAATCGGCTTATCCAAAATTGTAAATTATGATGCATTTGAACAGGCAATTGCCGGTTATTCCAAAATTGAAGGACGAAAGAAAGATATTCTGACATTGATTGATTTCACCAAACCCTCTACCGAAAAGCGCCTGTATGTGGTTGACATAAAGAATAAAAAACTATTATTTGTATCACATGTATCACATGGCCGGAACAGTGGTAACAACTATGCCACATCATTCTCAAATAAAAACGGCTCCTATAAAAGTTCTCTGGGTTTTTATTTAACAGAAAATACGTACCAGGGCAAAAACGGCTATTCGCTTATATTAAACGGACTTGAAAAAAATATCAATGACAAAGCACGGGAACGTGCAATCGTTATGCATGGTGCACCTTATGCCAACCCATCCGTCATAAAGTCTGCCGGCAGGCTGGGGAGGAGTCTGGGCTGTCCGGCTCTTCCGGAAGCGATAAGCAAGTCAATTATTGATACAATTAAAGGAGGATCTCTACTCTATATTTACGCAAATAATATCGATTATCTGGCGCAAAGTTCTATCCTGCCAGATTCAGAAACAATATAAAATACATGATACGATTTGAATGTGACTATGCCGAAGGCGCACATCCGCAAATACTGGAGCGCCTGGTTCAGACTAATTTTGAACAGACAAAAGGATATGGTGAAGATGAATACTGCGAAAGCGCCCGTAATATCATACGCCGTTTGTGTAAAAACGAATCGGCAGATATTCACTTTTTAGTTGGAGGTACTCAAACAAACACGACTGTCATCGCCTCTATTCTACGCCCTCACCAAGGGGTCATATCAGCTGCAACAGGACACATAAATGTCCATGAAACAGGCGCTATTGAAGCTACCGGACATAAGGTGTTAGCCCTGCCCACTGATAACGGGAAACTTACTGCCGAACAGATAGAACAGGCATATACGGAACACTGGAATGATGCTAATCATGAACATGTAGTACAACCGGGCATGGTCTATATTTCAAATCCTACCGAAGGAGGCACCATCTATACCCGGCAGGAACTGCAGGTTCTAAGCGATGTGTGTCGTAAAAACAATCTGCCCCTCTTCATGGATGGAGCCCGTATCGGATACGGACTGGCAGCAGAAAATAATACGCTTACATTACCTGACATCGCAGAGATGTGTGATGTATTCTATATAGGAGGAACAAAAGTCGGAGCTTTGTTTGGTGAAGCCGTAGTTATAACAAATGACACATTAAAGAAAGATTTTCGCTATCTTATAAAACAGCGTGGTGGTATGCTGGCTAAAGGTCGTTTGCTCGGTATCCAGTTTGAAACACTGCTCGGGGATGGACTCTATTTTGAAATATCACGTCATGCCGTCCAAATGGCCATGATGATACGGAATACATTCCGTGCCAAAGGTTTTTCATTTCTCTGCGAGTCTCCTACAAACCAACAATTCCCAGTACTTACAAAAGAACAAATCAAAAAATTGTCACAAAAATACGCTTTCGAATTATGGACAAAAATTGACGATAATCAGGCTGCAGTCCGTTTTTGTACAAGTTGGGCCACACATGAAGAAGATGTACAGGCGCTGATCAAAGATATTGAAAATTTATAACTCTACCCTATTCATAAGAATAAAGCGAAGATACGAGACTGTAAAATAAACTGTGTCAGTAAAGAATAAATTATTAACTTTACAAACACAGTTTTTTTATGAAAGAAGAATTCGATTTTGACAGTATCAAGAACAAGGCTTTGGAACAACT
>JAITVS010000171.1 GCA_031285685.1 Tannerella sp. | reverse complement strand
GACATTATAACCTGTTGCCAGGACACCAATGAATTTCAGTGAATCGAGCTGTTCCAAAACAACCTTGTCCAGAGGCGTTTTGTTTGTATAAACTATTTCCGCCCCCATTGCCCGTTCTACTATCTTATCTGCCGGTGTTCTGTCGTAAACAATAACATCTCCGAATTTTTTCAACCCGTCCCAGGAAAGATCGCCCGGATTTAACGTATATCCATCCAATACTACTATCTTCATAATACTTCTGTTGTTTTCAATTTATACTTTCGCCCATGCTTCATTAAGTGTTCGCTTGGCGTTTGCGACAACGATGTCCGGATCTTCATCTCCGAAAGGCTTCACTTCAAAACTCACAATCGGAGGGGTCTTCTCGTTCAGAAAGCCGATTTTTAAAAGAAATCTCAGATATTCCGTTACCTGTTCCACATCGTTCTCTCCGTCAGGAAAACCAAATCGGGGATGTGCGTCGCCGTATGCAGGCAGGCTTGCATGCTTTACAACACAGTTCCCAATATGAGCGTGAATAATATAATCTTTCACCGGCAACAGTGATTCTTCGATTGTTTCATGCAGCAAAGGAATGTGGCTCAAATCAACCATCAATCCGAAATTGGCATATTTCTCCCGTATTTCCTTGGCAAAACGTGCGGCAAGTGGAGCCGGGCCTATCAGGCTTTTTTTATCCACATCATAGTCAAATACTTCCAGCGCGATTTTTATCCGGCCTTTAGATTCGGCATAAGCGCAAAGTTCTGCCGTAGAATTTACAAGGGCTTGGTAGGCTTCTTCCTTTTTATCATCAGAATAGTTTCCACTGAGAAAAGCAAAACCGGAAGCGCCCATTTCACAGGCTTCGTCTATACCTTCTTTTAAGTTTTTCAGGGCTTTCTGCCTGTTTTCTTCATCTAAATCGTTAATGTTCAATCCGGTGGTAAGCAGTCGGGGCTGGCCTCCATAAGCAATACTCATGTGTGAAGTTTCCAGCATTTGCTTTACTTTCTCTCTTTCTTCCTTATCCTTAACAGTCGTTATCTCAATAGCCGTGAAGTAGTCGTCGACAGCTATTTTTTTTATTGTTTCCAATACAGGGCCTTCTCCTTTCATGGTGCCTGGGTAAGCCATAAAGTGGATTAATCCGACTTTCATAAATTTACATAATGGTTCGTTCATGATTATTTGTTATTTAGTTTATGAATAATATATCGTTGTCATAAAAGCTCGCCTGCCTTATTTGAAAAGCCCGCTGCCTTTTGGGTAAAAGCCCGCCTGCAATTTTAAAAAGCAGGCGGGCTTTTAAAATTTGCTGCTTGTGCTTTTTTAAAAAGCAGGCGGGCTTTTCAAGAGATGGATATTTTCAGGCATGTCAGCGTCCCAGTGTGAGATTTGCAATCTTTTCGTAATACTTGATTAAACCGCTGTGATCTTCGTTGCCAAGCCCATCCGACTTGAGCGACTGCATCATTTCCATCACGGTAGCCGACAGAGGCAGAGGTATTCCCAAGTTATGAGATGCTTCAAGAACATTGTTCATATCCTTTATATGCAAGTCTATTCGAAATCCGGGATCAAACTGCCTGTTCATCATCAAGGGCGCTTTTGCGTCCAATACAGTACTGCCTGCCAATCCGCCGCGTATTGCATTATAAACCAGTTCAGGGCTTACACCTGCTTTTTGGGCAAAGGTCAAAGCTTCCGACACAGCCGAAATATTTAAGGCGACAATAATCTGATTGCATAATTTGGCAATATTGCCGGCTCCGGTTTCACCCACGCGAACTACCGATCCGGCCATTGCTTTCATCAAATCATAATATTTTTCAAATACATCCTTTTTGCCTCCAACCATAACAGACAATGTTCCTTCAATTGCTTTTGGTTCTCCGCCGCTTACCGGTGCATCCAATATGTCCATGCCTGCTTTTTCCAGTTCGGAACAAATTTCCCGGCTAACAATCGGAGATATGGAACTCATGTCGATAACAGTCAATCCTTTTCGATTGGCAGCCAGTATACCGTTATCTCCCAGGATTACCTCCTTTACATGTGGAGAATTGGGAAGCATTGTAATGATCACTTCTTCAACCGCAGATGCTACTTCCTCGGGGGATTGAGCAACAGAAGCTAAAGTTTCGAATGCTTTTACCGTTTCCGTATCTTTGTCCATGACCACCAGTTCGTAGCCTGCCTTAATCAGATTATGGCACATCGGCTTACCCATAATCCCTAATCCTATAAATCCAACTTTCATACGTTTTCTATTTGAAATTACACAATAATCGATGTACTTACTGATTGCGCTAAAACAGTTCCGGCACAAAAAACGACAACAGTATTATCCCTGTGATACCTGCTATTACAGCCGCAATAGACATCGGGATAAGGTTTCTCTTGATCAGCAATCCTTCAACACCGACCAGCCCAACCGTTGCACAGGCCGCTATTATGTTGTGAACGCAAATCATGTTGCCGAGCGCTCCGCCTATGTTTTGCAAACTGACTGCAATGATATGTGATATTCCCAAATTATCGGCAATAGAATACTGGAAAAGTGCAAAAAGCATATTGGATACAGTGTTTGATCCGGATATAAAAGCCCCCAGCGTACCAACAAAAGTATCTATCACCGGCCATGCATCGTTAAATACTTGCACCATTGATTGTGCCATGGCAATAGGCATACTTAGATATTCATTGGGATTGGTACCCGAATGCATCATAACCCTTACTAACGGGACGGCAAACAACAGCGCAAGGAAAGGCCCCTTGATTCTCTTTAAAGCCTCTGTCCAGGCTACATTTACCTGTTTCTTATTCATCCTGAACATAGGTATACAGATCAGGGCAATAAGCATAAAAGGCATAATGCCCGGAACATTCAGCGGATCAAATTCCGTAACAATGGTTGTGTCAAATAATTGGGGAGATGCATATTTAATTGATGTGACCCAACTTTTGAATGGTAAAAATTGAACCCTTGTCAATACCAGCAATAAACCTATTAAAACATAAGGTATCCATGCTTTAAATAAACCTGTTTTCGCAACATTAATATCTTCCTTGATAGCAATCGACCCCATCCAGTTTTTCTCCCATTTACTTTTTTCCGGGAAGTCCCATGTTTGCCTGGGAACCAGAAAACCGGCTTTGGTCAATGGAATTAAAATAGACAGGCCTAACAAACTGCCGAGCAAACTCGGAAATTCCGGCCCAAGCAATACGGCTACGAGCAGGTAAGGAATGATAAAACAGAGTGCGGCAAAAATAGCATACGGCCAAATAGCCAGTCCTTCCTTTATGCTTTTCTTTTCTCCAAAAAACCGTGTCAACATTACTATCATAATCAATGGTAACAAAATTCCGGGAATAGCATGCTGGACAGCCGTCCATATCCCTATCTGGTGAAGAAATTCAGTATAAGTCAATCCTTCACGTGAAAGGGCTTCAACAATTTCAGGTGTATTAAGAGATGTTCCGATCCCTATGAGCGTTGGCGTTCCGACACAGCCAAAAGAAACAGGTGTGCTGTTGGCAATCAGTGCAACCATTACGGCGCTTAATGCAGGGAATCCCAATGATAGCAATAACGGTGCCGCCAATGCAGCAGGAGTGCCAAAACCGGCAGAAGCTTCAACAAAAGCGCCGAAAAACCAGGCAATGATAATAGCTTGGATTCTTCTGTCGGGGGAGATGGAAACAAAACCTTGCTTAATGGCTTCTAACGCTCCACATTCTCTAAGCGTAAACAGCAAGGCTAATGCTCCAAACACAATCAAGATAATTTTTATTGCTACTACCGCACCTTCAATACTCGATGCAATAATCCAGTTTACAGGTGTTCCCCATACGAAAAACGCCAATGCAACAGTAATAAGAAAAGAAAAAGGCATTGCCTTGGATGCAGGCCAACGAAAACCAACCATTAATACAAAAATGGCGACAATCGGAATAACTGCAAAAAGTGCAAGAAGTTCTATTGACATGATATTGTTTGTTAATTAAAAATCCATATTACTTCCAACTCACGGCCGGATTTCATGCAGAAACGATAATATTACTGCATAAAATCCCGGCCATGTATGGTATGATACAACACTTTATTTACGCTAAATCAAGAGCAACTATTTCATGATCAGAAATTCCGGAAATATTTACTGAAATATTTTTCCCTCTAACCTCATAAGCAGGTTCCGTATTGCGGAACAGTAGACGAACTGAAGTTACCTTTTTATTTTCCGGTATTTGAATATCTACTTTTGCATCAACAGGAAATAATTCCCGGAAAGGTCCCTTCATCATCATCGGATTAGTCAGATTGACCAAGTGTACGGTCATGGATTCTTTCTGACGCCAAACAGCTACATCTACGACTCCACTTGTTTTGACATCAACAATTGGTTCTTCGTTGAGCGCCCACGATATGGTATTGCGAAGAAGTTTACCGTAGTCAGGACTCATTATTTGCCAGAAAGATCTGTCCATGTCTCCGGGGATATAAGCAATACGGCTTTTTTCTCCCGCTTCGTGCAAATACAATTCCCTGATATCTGTTTCTTCCACACGAGGATATACATCCTCCATCGGTAAATCAGGATAAGTAGGAATCAAAGTTACAGGAGACGGGAAATTTAGCTGAGGCTTGGTTTTCACCTGATAAACAGTATTAATGATGCGATTAGCATCTTCCAATCCATTTAATACCGGATGAAACGCTCCTGTTCCGGTATCTTTTTCCAGCTTTAGATAACTGTTTCTCATAGGCCCTTCAACGCCGTTGTCATACGATACACCGAACAGATCTCTCAATGCAAAATCCTGACGGCGTTTTCCCGTTTCATCGTACAGGGATGTTTCAAACGTAGCAACTATGCTTCCACCTGATTTGACAAACGCTCTTAACTGATCGCACTGCGCATCGGATAAGGCAGTGATATTAGGCAGTATCAGGAGTTTATACTGTTTCAGGTGTTCTTCGTCCAGCAGCTGGTCGTTCACCATATCAAAAGGAATGCCGCCTTCAACTAAAGCATGGTACATTCCTGATGAATGTTCATTACTCCTCTGTTGCCACGGTTCACCCCCGACTCGGCCTGATTGTTGCGAAAACACCATGCCTATCCTTGACAATGAGGCTGTATTACGCAGATAACGTTCACTTTTATAATAGTTTTGATACATATCAGCAACGGTATTCATCCATCTTTTATCAAAGATATTTCCACCGAATTTTACAAAACATGGTTTCATTCCATTTGCAACCCCTTCGGCAACCCATATTCTTATTTCAGCATCACTTTGTACCGAATCTTTCCAGCGGAATTCTTCTTCCACGCCAACACTGAAAATTCCAATGAGTGGTTTCATGCCGAGGCTTGCACGTAATTCTTTAGCTCCCCTTGCATTCGACCATGGAAGTGTAGTCCCTCTTCTTGCCTGTTGGTCGGCAAAAAAGAAATCGGAATGTTTACCCGTAAGCATTTTGTCCGGGAATCCGTTCGGAATAAATCTGGAAGCAGGCTTGATTTTTCTTATTTCGGCATCCCAAAGGAACCACAATTCTTTGAGCCTGTCCGTTTGCCATTCACTCCATTTCTGATAAACAGGATCAAGACGGTTTGTTACGGTTGGAAGTTCGAGGCCGGAAGCAGCTTTAAAGTTCTTTTTGCAATGTTCGCAGTAACAAACACCATGACCCGCCCATCGATTGGAGAAAATCCCTTCCGGTTGGTATCGTTGCATGATTTCTTTATTAACCTTGGTCATAAATTCAAAGTTATACGGGCCTAATGCACAAGTAACCCAGAGATCAGTATTTGCCCAATGACGGCGTTTCTGTCCGTCGGCAGTTACGGCAATATAATCCGGATGTGCATCAAAC
Source organism: Tannerella sp. (assembly GCA_031285685.1). GTDB lineage: Bacteria > Bacteroidota > Bacteroidia > Bacteroidales > Tannerellaceae > Tannerella. The sequence continues at coordinate 4,763 of JAITVS010000171.1, read as the reverse complement.
AAATTCTGTCTTGCCGCATGTGGATCTGTCCGGAGAATGACTGTCATATTCATTTTTCGGCACTCGGATACAAGATAACCCAACGGATCCGAATTGCCCAACCAGTCACTTCTGTGGTGTAATGGAATTTCAGTCGGATAGAAAGCAACAATGCCGCCGGCACTTAATAAAACACCATCAATGTGCGCTTTCTTAAAATAATCCAACCAAAAATCCGGATCATATTTTCCCGGATCATTTTCAACAAATGCCAACTGTGCCCATCTCATAGATCGGTTAAACCAGGGTTCTTCCTGTTGAGTTGTTCGCGCATTTGATGCAATAGCGGAAAATCCCGAAATTCCCGAAATTCCCGAAAAGGCAATACTGCCACCTGCTATTGAAACGTTTTTAATAAAATTTCGTCTATGCATAATATTAATATTTATGGATTAAACCTGTTATGATTAATTATAATACCCTTCATTTTGCCAGAAAATAGCAGAGTCATTTATCACCTGTATCTGAGACCAGGGAACAGGAAACAGAGTCATATATGGTTCCATTCCCTTATCAGCCATAGTTGCATAAGCTTTTCCGGTTCTGACAAGATCAAACCAGCGATGACCTTCAAAACTTAACTCAAGCCTTCTTTCCGTATAAATCGCTTCACGTGTTTCATTTTGAGACAGGCCGGTATAGGTTGAAACTCTAGCTCTCGTTCTGACCATGTTCAGCCAAGTTAAGGCTTCATTTGTTTTTCCATTTTCATTTAGCGCTTCGGCATACATCAGAAGTACGTCAGCATATCTAATTACTTTCCAGTTTGTATCACTGTCATCTGAAGAAGGTAAAGCCGTGAGATATTTTTTAGTATACGTTTTAACTGTTGCCGGAGGAAATTCAATAAACTCCCCGTCACCATTTATAAAACCGCCATAAATAGCCACCGTGACGTCCTTTCTTGAATCAGATTCATCAAATAAGGATATTAACTTTTCCGTAGGGGAATTAGCTTCTCCTCCAATACCTCTGACTCCATAATATGCAAGGAATGGAGCCGAATTCGGAGCAAAACGGTTGGTCATGGTATTCCCGATATTGTTTCCTGATGCGTATTCCATGTCAAAAATGTATTCGCTGTGATGCTCATCTTTTGAATAATCGAACAGATCGTTAAAATCAGGTAAAAGCGCGTACCCCATAGTTGTTACTTCCTGCAACTTACTTTCAGCTTTCTGAAAATCATGGCGTGTCAAATAAACTTTCCCTAATAAGGATTTTACAGCACCAATGGTGACTCTTCCCACATCCGAACCGGAGTATCCGGCAGGTAAAAATCCTTCAATACTTGACAGGTCACTGATAATTAAATCATATACTGCATCCACATTCGTCCGTGTGGTCTGCCTTGCTTCCTGTATATCAATTGGTACAGTAAGCAAAGGTACATCTCCGAAAATCCGTACCAAGTCAAAGTAGGCAAGCGCTCTGAGGAATCTTGCTTCACCGATATGTCTGTTTTTATTGATAACAACAGCCGGATCGACTTCTTCTATTTTGCTTAATACCATGTTCATCCTGTAAATACAACTGTAATAATTCCGCCAGGTATTGCTAATCGTACCATTATTGGCATTTATAATAAAAAGGTCTGAATCCGACCAGGCATCTGTTTTCACAACCTGTATTTCGGAATCATCAGCTCGCACATCTCCAAAGATATACATATCCCGATATTGGCTCTGCAAGACATTATATCCTCCTATAATGGCATCTTGAAAATCCTTGTCCGTTTTATACAGTAAATCCGTACTAACCGTTGAAGGCGGCAACAAATTTATAAAATCATTGCTACAAGCCGTCAAAACAATAGGAACTATAAAATATATTATTCTTTTCATACCTGTAAGTAATTTAATAATTCTTCTTTAAAACTCTACGTTTATACCAAAAATAAAACTTTTAGCTACCGGATAATTGTTGTATTCAATACCAGGTTCTAATGCGTTTCTTGTATTGTATACTTCAGGATTAAACGAAGTATTTTTGGTGATAATAAATGGATTTGTAGCAGTAGCATAGACTCTGAGGGAGTTGAGGAACAACTTCTGCGCAACTGTTTTCGGGAAAAGATAAGAAAGATTAATATTATTTATCCGGAAATAGGTGCCTGAATCTAAATAACGCTGATTTGGCAGGCGGATACCTCCCGTAGGCTGATCATTAGGCCTCGGGGTTTTACCGTCACCTGGATCGGTTTCCGATTTCCAATAATTCAACTGGCTGGAAAGTGTCCTGCTACGAGATCTTGTGAGCAATCGTATCATATTTGAACCATTAAATATTTCACTCCCATGAGACCCTTGAATACCGATGCTCAGGTTTATATTTTTATAAGAAAAATGGTTTGTCATACCATAATAAAAATCAGGGTAGGGACTGCCCATAATTGTATAATCATCCGGAGTAATAATACCGTCCGGTACTCCGTCAGGACCACTTACATCTTTGAAGCGTATATCTCCGGGCCGTGATTCGTCTGCGAGTCCGGGATTGTATATCGGCCCTCTATCGATTTCATCCTGATTCTTGAAAATACCATCAACTATCAAGCCGTAAAACATTCCGATAGGTTGGCCTATCATGGTTATATTCCTGCCTCCACTTATAATTGGGTCGCCTTCCGGGCCAAGTTTCGAAACCTTATTACTGAACGTAGAAATATTAAAATCGGTTATCCAACTGAAATCCCCATCTATATTTACCGTATTCAGAACAAATTCCCATCCTTTATTCTTTACTTCCCCTATGTTTTGCAAAGCGGAAGTAAAACCTGTTATTTGAGGTATGTTTACATTCAATAACAAATTACTGTTCGTGGAAGAAAAATAGTCAACCGTCAAATTAAGTCTGTTTTTTAAAAAAGAAATATCGACACCTGTATTTAACTGTCTTTGTGTTTCCCATGTAAGGGATGGATTAGACAGTCTTGCGGGTGCATACCCTTGGGAGGCTGTATTTCCCAGTATATAACGTAAATAAGTGATAGTGGCAAGGTGATCATAGTTGCCTATAAAATTATTTCCCGTCACACCATAACTAAGTTTTAGGTTCAGTTTACTCAGATAACTGAGATCTTTCATGAACTCTTCATCGGAAACACGCCAGGAAACACCGGCAGACGGGAAAATTCCGTATTTGTTATCTGAACCGAAGCGTGAAGATCCATCTGTACGGAGAGACATTGTAAGATAATATTTTTCAGCATAATTATAATTCAACCTTCCTAAATAAGAAACAAGCGACCATTCGTTAATAGTAGATGTGCCATTGGTTATAATACCGCTAACCGCACTTAGCGATTCAACCAGATTATTGGGATAGCGATTGCTTTCTAAACTTGCATATTTATCGGTTTCTTTTTGGGATGTAAAACCTACCATCGCTTTTAAATTGTGCTTGCCGAAAGTCTTTTCATAATTAACCGTAGTTTCGGTAATCCAGTTGAGCGAAAAAGAAGTATTATCGCTCCCTGATGCCGGGTTATTATAAAAAACAGGTAAAGAAGGCGTGAATACCGACTCTTTATAGTCAGCCAGTCTGGTTCCCGCCATAAAATTAACATTTAAACCCTCGGTAATGATCCAATTCAAATTGACATTTCCTATCGTTTCTCTTCTGTTCCGCAAAGTTTTTCTTTCACGCACAATCGCTATTGGATTATACAATACGGTAGAAGCATCCAAATTGTTCATGACAAAATAACTTCCGTCATTGTTATATATAGGATAATAGGGCATGGCACTCGTTGCCTGGGCTATTATACTCCAGTTATTGCCTGCACCACCATCACTGTTCCTTTGGTAACTCACATCCGTCATCGCATTTCTGAGGTTAATCTTCAAAGACAAATTGGATTTTAACTGGACATCAAAATTAGAATTCAAAGCGTATCTCTTAAAGCCAGAGCCCATAATGATACCGTCCTGATCCATATATTCTCCACTCACGGCATATTTTAACGCTTTTGTTCCACCTGAAACGGAAAGTGAATAACGTGTCTGCGGGGCAGAACGCAATATGGCGTCCAATACATCAACATCCAGCGTATTCCTGCCTTCCAATACATCCATTGGAGTCTGGGGAACCTTAATAGGCCATTCCGTGTAAGGTACAGATACATCATTCCCATTATCAATATTCCTGTTGCGAACACCGTCATAGTAATATTGTGACTGTTGTTGCGAATTGAAAAAATCAGGACGCATCATCGTTGACTGCCAGCCGGTATAAATATCGGCGGTTATCTTGGTCTGACCCTCCAACCCTCTCTTTGTAGTTATCAAGACAACTCCATTAGATCCCCTGGAACCATAAATAGCCGTCGCAGAGGCGTCTTTTAATATATCAATAGTTTCAATATCATACGGATTCAATGTTTGTAATGTTGAAACAGGAAAACCGTCAATCACATATAAAGGAGTCGCACTTGCGGTAATACTTCCGATACCTCTGATCCGAATAAGCATATCGGATCCAGGTTCTCCACTAACGGCAATGGCTTGAACACCGGCCAGCTGACCAGTTAGTGCTTGATCTATCTGAGTTACCGCTTTGCCCTGTAGCTGTTCTGAAGAAAGAGATGCCACCGACCCGGTAATTTCCCTTCTCTTCATCGTTCCATACCCCACCACCACCACTTCATCCAGTGTTTCGGTATCTTCCCGGAGGGTGACTCTCAAACTGGTCTGATTTCCCGGCCTGATATCCTGGGTAACATA
>JAITVS010000126.1 GCA_031285685.1 Tannerella sp. | reverse complement strand
CGCCTTGTTTGCTTTTCTATCCATACCGCAAATATACTAATTAATCATTTGAATGCCAAATAATTGAATGTGTTTGTCCTGACTTTTGCGCTCGTTTTTTTAATCTGTTAAAGTAGAATATATATATATTTTAATTAAAAATGAAAAACAATGAAAAATACTGATTCTTTCAATATTTTCCATTGTTTTAACACTTGAGGTGGGGGGGGAATTATTGGGGAGTTACAGATATTTTGTACCTTATTCCATTATCAAAAACGATCATATAAAATCCGGAATTTACCGGCATGGAATAGTCGCCGGCCGGTAAATTCCGGTTGCCGTACAAAGCTCCTGTTAATGTATAAATCCAAACCTTAGCCGGTTGCGGGATGTTAAAGTACAATCTTTCGTTATAAGACCATACCTTGTATAAATGATCAATCTGTTCATTCACAGTAGGAGGTGTATCCGAAAGTGTGATGGTTAATACGTCGGTAACCTGGCGTATCGTAACTACTACGCTATCGTTTGCTATATAGTTGTATTTAATACCTTCTTTGTCATAGCGCTCAATACCTGTCGTTGCGACTATGTTTTCCAGTGAATATGCAGGATCTGCCATAATGGTAAATGCGAAGTCTTTGTGGCCTCTTACATAAGTAACCATATTGGCCAGCGGATTAGTAATATATTGAGAGGGTAAAATCACGACGGCGCGCTGGATTTCGAGATCGGTTTCCCCGCAGTAGTTAATCTCGCAGATACGACTTTTCGTCGTATCGCCACATGGATTTGATACTATTACATAATATTCTCCGGTTTGGGTCGCTATATACATGCTTTTTGTAGCACCTATAATCATCCTGTCGTTATGATACCATTGATAACTAAGATACTTGCCTGTGGCGGCAACAGTCAATAGATGGGATTTTTCAAGGCAATATTCGTCTAAAGGTTGTATCGTGATAACCGGTTTGGCCCGCACTTCGATGAAGTGGTTATCCGTTTCAGCTGATCCGCATATAGGATCAGTGTCGATCCTTCTGAAATAAGTGCTTGCCTCTAAAGCGTCTGGAATAAAGTTAATTCCGGTTGCCCCCGGTATATTTGTCCAGTTTAAATCGTCGGTTCTTTGCTGCCACTGATATGTATATACACCGCTACCTCCTGTAGGCAGTGTTCCGTAGATCGGATCCGGAATTACACCGGGGCAGACGGTATCTGTTCCGCTCACGCTTCCCGGCGTGAAGGCGGGATTCACTGTCAGGTGAACGACTCTCGACATGGAACGCTTGTAGTAGTCATCTATATTACCGGGAGTTGCTACGATAAAGCGATAATACATGTTATGCTCCGGTTGTATATTGTTGATGGATAGTCTGGATGTAATCGTTCCCGTGCTGGATGCTCCCGATTCGCCGGATATGCCTGCCCCGTTGACGACCGACCAGTCGCCCGGATTGGATATGTTTCCGGTGGTACTCCATTCCTAGCGGTAGCGCAGATTCGTTCCGAATATGTTATCCCGATCGGTATAGGTCCCGATCAGTTCTATGTTGTTGCTTGCGCAAATAAGTGAATCGTCGGCTACCGGTCGGGTGATGTAAGATTCCGGCGCGCATAAGCGCACTTCGATATCGTCCATCACAAAGTCATTACCGGATGAACCGGTTCCGTTATTGATGATTTTCAGGACTAAGGACGTCTGTCCGTCCGGAATGTCAAATTCGAAGCCGTATTGCTTCCAGGTCGGATCATCATCCGGAATATCTCCGGTATAATACTTGGCGATTACGACATCGTTTCCGTCTTCAAGAATAAAAATCATATTAGTCGGATCGCTACCATTGTAATTCAAGACACTCATAATCCATGTGGAGAAATAGAGTGTTGACCGGCTTTCTAATCCGTCAATCCGGAAAGAGTAAAATTGTCCCGGATCCTGAGAGGCGTTTACCTGCAACATATAACCGCGGGTGGGATCAGCCGGGTGCGTATGGTCTTCTACTTCATACCAGACAGGGCTGAGGGCGGGTTTACTTTTTTTTGTAATGACGTAAGCTCCCTCAGGCACACTGGTTTCCGATTTGTAGCTGTAGGTAATAAGGTTGCCGTCCAGAGGAGGACCGTCTGCCGGGTCACTCACGTTGTTACCTCCGAAATCTTCCTGAAATAATAAAGTGCCGTCGATTGCGCATCCCTGAGGGGTAAGCGAACCGCAGTTTGCAGCCATACTCAGATTGACCGGAATGCGTTCCGGCAATATGGTTCCGTCGTATGTGATTTCCACATACCAGGATTGTGTGGGTGAAGGGTCTTTGGTTATGATCGTGTCATTGCCTGCACTGGTAGGTAAGCCTCCGGTTTCGGCATCAAACCATTCGAATGAAATGCCTTCCTGTTTTAAAAAGCCCAGTTCAACAACAGAGCCCGGACATGCCATATATTGATGGGATATAGGCTTAAGTTTGACTTCTCCTGTGTGATAGGTATTATTTGTGCTTTTTACGGTTGTCCCGTCGCTTATTACATAAGCCGTATTTATCATTAAATTGGTTGCTCCAGTTATTTTTTCGACTTCAAAACCAATTGTTTGATCGCCTCCCGGAAGAATACTCAGTGTCCACCTGATTTCACGTGTAGAAGGGTTGTAGATACCGTTGTCGGTAATACTGCCGGGAACAATCGCCAGTCCTTCCGGAACCGTATCCCTGACAATGACAACGTCACTTGTTGTTGAAAGATTGGCTGCTGTAATCGTATAAGTGATCGTATCCCCATCGTATAACAGAACCGGTATAGCCGGCGTTCCGTTATTATTTGCGCCTCCGTTGATTGAGGCATTTTTGACACTCGCGCCAGCGATAATTCCTTCGGCGCGTATACCTTGCATGGTTCCGTTATATTCTACGATATAATGTTGATTGCCATTGCCGTCAACGTCACTCCACGTTCCACCTGTACTTAAATCATAGTATCCGAATGCTTCTATGCCACCCCAGTCATTTGGTTCACCGGAATGCCAGAAATCCGGATATATTGCGGTAACCGGTTCCGGGAGAGCACTGCTCGTTTTTCGATCATAAAAAACGCAATTCTCCGGATCTTTGCCATTGTCAGTCCATTCCGGTCCGACTGTCCAATACCAGTAATCAAGAGACGTTGTCGGTATACCGGTCAGTTTCCCTGTCGCCGGATCCAGTACGTCACGAATGTCCATCCTTGTTCCTGCAAACCAGGAGTTTCCGCCGGCGATAGGATATACGAAATTATTTTCATTCAGGGATGTAATTGTTACCAAATATCCGGATAAACCGGAAAACTTTTTATCTAACGCCGCATTATACGCTTCTACCCATGGAATGGCTGATCCTACATACTCATACCAATGACCGTTATCCGGAAAATAATACATATTTCTGCTTATGGCTCCGGAGTCTTCGCCAATCCAAACGAATACTTCTTGTCCTGCTCTCGCTGATGCTATCGTCATTTCTACCAACCGCAAAAAGGACTGTAAATCATCAGCGGTTGCTCCCGAAGGAATTGTAACGATGCGTTCCAGTGATGTGCTGGTCGTTGTTTCGCTCCAACCCGAAGGCAATGCCGGCAGAGTTACCGCATCGCCCGGAACAGTTGTGCCGGAAAATCCGAAACGAATGATATATCCCTTATCATTTGAACCTCCGGATACGTATAAGTCCGAAAATGTGTAAGTGCCGCTTGATTCCGTGCTGTTTCCCATTTCGACTTTCAGTGCCGCATAGGATGTAATTATCATGCAGAAAAATAAGGAGCATAATAAGATTCTGTTGTTCAATCTGTTCGGCTTGTAAAATATATTCATGGTGCTAAAACGTGTATTTTATGTGAAGTCATAATGAATTCATTTTATGATAATTTGCAAATATAATGTATATTTTTGGAAAAAAAAATATGCCAAAATAAAAGACTATCTGGAAATAATCGCGTTTCATAACTCCCTGGGAGAATGCGCGAATTCCACAAAATGTTGTTAAAAGCCAGCGAAACTTTTCTCCTTTCTCATTTTTAGTTGAGATTTACTCGATGATTATTTTTTGTCCGGTGTTGTTGTTTAGCGAAACGACATATATCCCTTTTTGCAATCTGATAATTGTTTCGCCGACCGGAATGGTTTGCTGTTTCTGTAATGCTCCTTCCGTCGAATAAATACGAACAATTGCATCCGTTTTTGGTGTCCGGATAAAGAGTTCATCTTTGACGGCCCATATTTTATCCTTATTATCCGTTTCATTATCGGCAACTTCTTTTCCGCTATACAGGAAGTTGGCGTAAAATACCAGTTCTCCTGTTGACCCGGTAGAAATCAGTACATTTTCCTGCGGCTCTTCACCATTGGAACCTGTCCATCCGATAAATACATCGCCTGTTTTTTCCGGTGCACCGAGAAGAATTGTTTCCGATTTTATTGTATAAACGGAAGGATTGTTTTCCGGATTTTCACTGCCATTCAGGTAATAATTCACCGGATATTGTTCAAGTTCAAAATTGGCATGTAATTCGACGTTACCATAAACGGTTATCGTGTCATATACCATGATTCCTTCCTGCGCATGGATTATCGTACCCCGTAACGAAATATAGTCATGATGACTCCATCCGGTAAAGAGATATCCTTTGTCGGGAACGATAACAATGCCCGATCTGGGTGTTGTCCTGTAATCGAGCGCCTGTTCGGCCGCATTGTATATATTTCCTCCGAATCCTGCCGAGAATGTGGCGACACCAATTCCGGCCCCCTGATGGAAGGTTCTGTTACTGGTAGGCACATGGATCGTGTCGCTGGAAGTAATCCATGCCCTGTTGGTAAACAGGGGTTGTGATGCGCAAGCTCCGCTTTCGGGGGACGCTTTGAATATTACTGTAGTTTCCGCCATTGAGGAGACCCCTGTAAAGCTCCATGTGACAATGTCCCGTGTAGGTGAACCTGTGGTTGCTAAGGAGAAGTTCGCGGAGGAACTTTCGGATCCGTTGACAAAATAGAGGTATGCTGGTAGCGTGTCCCTGATCAGAAGTGATCCTGCATTGAGATTGGCATTGACAGCTGTTATTTTATACTCAATTTCTTCTCCGAAAAGAACGGATACCGGATTAGGGAGACTTCCGTTGTCCGGCGTACCGTTCAGCGTAGCGTTTTTCTTCATCATGAGCGCTAATGCCGGGTTCAGGTATGTCATCTCATTATTCGTATCGTCACATTCCGGTTGATAGGTAAACGAAGCCCCGTCGTCATTTATGCGAATAATAATATTTACCATCGGTAAAAAGGGTGTTATATCTGCAATAGACACAGTAATGTATCCCGTATCATTTGGATTTATGTATCCGTCAAGGCTGCCTGTTACAATTTTATTGGCTCCTGAGATAGATTCTTTATAAAGAGTCACATAAACAGGAGAACCTATGGCGGCATCTCCTTTATTGACAATAGCTACAGTAATGCTTACGGAGTCACCGATCACTGTACTGCTGGTTAAAGATTGAATCGGCATCGCGTCAGGTGAAAGAAATACGGACACTCCATAGCTATCAACGATTGGTTGTTGCTGCAGGAAATTGTTATAAGGCCGTATATCGTCCGGGGTTCCCAACACTCCGTCTATACCCGGAAAAACAGTGGCTATATTCAACGGGTTTTTAGGAATGGTTATGTCTTTATTTACATTGACTGCATTATATGCATATTGATTCCATACCTTACGGGCCGGAACCCATGGAACAGAGGGATCACTTGTATAAATATCAATGGTTGCATTGCCATTGTATCCGCTTGGACGAGGGCCTCCGAGGTCCGATGTAACCAGTATCGCAGCAGACTGGTTACCGTATAGGTCGACAACAACGGGATACTCAATGAATGTTTCACTGTAGGATATAAAAGAATCGATTACATAAAAACCTATCGTATCAATACCTGTTATATGGCTTTTTCCACTGGCATTGATGATACGTAGTAAACTTTCATCACGGTAAACAATTTCAGAAATCTCATCGTTGTTAAAATCAAACAGAGTCATGCCGGTTGCTCCGGACTGGTCTATGTGGTTATGATCCCATAAAAGGTCAAAAGTACCTGTATTTTCGCTATATCTGCGTGCTTTGAATCCGCTTTGTGTCTGATATATTCCATTTGATCCGAGGGTTACGATTTCAGGTCTGCCGTCCCCATCAATATCACCGGCGAAAGGTATTCCGAAATATTTGTGGTTATCAGTCGTTGCTGCTAATAATGTACCTGTTGCGGTTCCCGTATGAGGGGACCATAGGTAAAGATGAATATTTTGCGTGGTTGTGGAAGAGTTTGTTTGTCGGCGTCTGACAAGAACTTCCAGTTTGCCGTCATTATCAAAGTCTGCGACAACCGTTATGCCGTCATTCGGACAGCTGGCCGGGGGAGTCACTGAAGAAATCAACTTCAGACTTTTAGGAGTTGCGGTATTACGATCAATATCTACTTCGTATATTTTGTTTCCTGCGACAAGTTCAAGGTTTGCATCTCCCAGTATATCAATTGCGGCAGGTTGAGCTTCATTGGATAAGACAAGCATTGTCGTACCGCTATTTTCCGAGGTTCCTCCATTACAAAGTAATTTGCCTGTTGCGGCATCATAGATTTGATTTCCTATATAAACTTCAGTCCAGCCATCCCCATTAAAATCGGCTAAGCCTATCATTCCCGGATAAGAGGATGTGGGATTGGAGGTCCAGGGTGATGTGCCGTCCGGTCTTAATGCTCGCAGAGTAGTTCCTGATCTGTAGAAAATAAGAGACTCGTATGTCTCGGAAGGGGTATCACTGACTTTAATACGTCCGATGGCTAATGTTGTATAGAGATTCGCACTGACTCCGGTAATTTCTTTTACGGATGAAAAATCCGGTCCCCAGAAAATTTTAATGCTTGAGTAACTATTACTACCATAGGCTACGATATCAGGGAAACCATCTTCATTTAAATCTCCTACCACAAAAGGTGTAATTGTGGCAACATTGCCGACTTGTTGATTTAACCGGATATTCCATTCTTTCCTTTCCGGTGTTGTCCGGCAATCGGGCTCTACAATATTGTCGGGAAGTTCGTAAACGGTTAAGTAAACGATGGCCTCTTCGGTGATTCCACTGCAGGTAATTGTATATTTAAGGGAGTCTTTCCCTAAAAATCCTGCCGCAGGAGTATAGACGATTTCTCCGTTTCCGTTAACTGATGCAGTCCCGTTTACAGGTCCCATCGTTTTCATTGGTACGACATTACAACTTGGAACGAAATAGTCGTTGTCCAATACCGGGATGTTAATCGTCTCATCTTTAAAAGTCCCAGCATGGTCATCATAAGCTCTTATGATGTTTACTTTTATTTTTGCAGTGTCGGTTACAATCGTATCTCCATTATATATGGCATATGCAATATTAGAGATCGAATCCGAACCGAAAGGCTTGTCTGTGACGATTGCTTTGAAACTAAATACATCACTGGTGGTACCGGCTGCAAGGTTGAATGACGGCCAGACAACAGACGATCTGTTTTGGCCGCCAATTACAATATTTTGAGGTTGAGTGCTTGTTACTGCCGTATTTCCTGCTACGGCACTATTCTGAACATAAACAGCGCCTTCGGGTACAGGATCAAATAAATTGATATTTATAATAGCAGCCGGCATATTATTGATTAATTGTATATTATAGGTAATCGTATCGCCGGTATCAGCATGGGTATTGTTTACTTTATTGCTTGATACGGCCTTTTTGGAAATTTCCAGGATATTAAAATCAAGCCTGTAATCCTCGACTTCTCCGTTGAAGAAAAGTCCGGTCGGTTGGGTATTATCCATCTTATCGGTCGTAATACGGAGGCGCATGTAGGTTGTTCCGTTCCGCAGCAAGGTATTTGCTCCAGCCCATGTGAGTGTGGCGGTACTGCTGCTACTTCCGGCCGCAACCGTTACGGTCGAGGAGGCCTCGCTTGCACCGTCAAACAAGCCGTTCCGGTTAAAGTCGATCCATCCGATCAGCGTCGCATCGTCTTTGGTAGGGGTCACATTGTTGACTTTCACTTTTACATTCAGATTCCCCGAGGCGTCCAGCTTGAAGTCTGCATGGCTCAGATTGATATATCCTCCTGATTTTATGGCATTCAGATCAATGCCGTCGTCATTCAGCGCCGTGTTGGCATCGATCGAGAAATCGGGTGCCGTTTGTAATTGTGACATATTGGTAGTGACAGCCCCCAGGTTGATACACTCATAGATATGATGAACAGCTACTCCATAACTTTCCGGTGCATCCCCATAACTGGACGGGTAGGCAATGGGTTGTGAACCGGATCCGGTGGAATAGAGCGTAACAAAGCCCTGTGCCGTGGAACTGCTTGTTGTCAACGGGTACAGTCGTTCCGACGGGTCGGACTGGAATACGGGACTCCGGTAGATCCCTCCGATGATCACCTGGCTTGCATCGGAGGACAGGTAGAGGGCGGAACCTTCTTCTCCCCCGGTGCCTCCCGACGGCATAGGCACAGACGCCCGTTTCATTATCGAATACGGCATAAAACACATCGAAGTTCCAGTTCCAGTTGGGATAGCCGCCGTCCGTATTCGTTAACAGGATGCCGTTGAAATTGACATCGTTTCCCATGAAATAACCGACCAGGTAGGTATAATTACCGATTGTTTTCATATCGGTCGCGATGACCTGCGTCTGGTCACTTGTTGTTTGTTCCCGGCCGATCTGGAACATCCATTTGATTGTGTAGTCAGGGTTCATCCGGGTTAATACCACTTTATTTATCTGGGATGCCGTTTCGAAGTTGTTGCCCGAACCCAGATAATTATCCAGGTGGTTCGAATTCGCGATCGCCGTACCCGTATCCCAATAGGCGCTTTTTCCATAATTAGCGGCAATGTATGTCCTGCTGGCATTGTCGGTCGTTATTAACGGGAAATACTCGATCGCCCTGTCCGACATCAGGAATTGCTGCTGTTTTGCACTGTAATCGCTATTGTAGAAAAGCAGATAATAGGAGGGGATATTGTCATTGGGGACGACTTTGTCGTATGAATTATGCACCATCACCTGTCGTCCGTCAGCCAGTGTGATGTGCCGGACGACGGTTGATGCGCAACCCGGATATCCCGGGGCTGCATAAGGCTGGTCGGGATAGTGTGTCGCTTCCTACCTGGTTTCCGCCGGCATCAAAGATGGATACGATGGAGTTGTTGTCGTTATAAACGCTCGTATCCCAACCCATATGCATGACATGGATATCCGTGTTCTGAAATCTGGCGATCAGATTCTGGGTGAGCGGACTGAAAGGAGACAGAAGCAATTCGGTGCTTCCGTCCGTAACGTCGATGACATGCAGGAACTGGAAATAGAACCGGTCCTGGTTGGCTGAGTTTGTCGGTTTGCTATAGGTGGCGCTGCCGGTTGCGCCGGTAACATCATGTAAGGTGGTTTTCATCCCTATCGTGCTCATTGTCCCGTAATAAACGAGTCTGCCATAGAGTAACAGTTTCCCGTCTTTATAATCGTAGATCGTCGCTTCGTGGCTGGAGCTGACAGAAAGGTCGGGAGTTCCAGCTTCGATCTCATAGACGGTATGCCATTGGTATTCGCCCTGATCATTGAGTTTGATCAGGAACAGTCCTTTTCCTTTGACCGTCTCATCGACGGAAGACATGGAAGGATGGCACAGGTCGTCCGCAAAGTTCAGGGTGCCGGTGAATTTCCCTGACAGGTATACGTTGCCGTCTTCGTCTATAATCGAGGTGCTTATTTCGGCATTGCCATTACTTCCGAATGCCGCACGTTTGGTCCATAAGCCGTACAAACCATAGTCGGAAGGCAACTGCGAATATGATTCAATATTTAATAGTAATAATAATACTATAATACAAATATGTCTTATTTTCATAACGATAAAATAAGCTGTCTTGTTTGATATTATATGTATCTTTAATGTAAAATGCTAAAGAGCAAGTACTGCAAATAACTACACTACATTGCCTGTTAATCTAAAGCAAATAACTAAACGCCTATCATAATCCTCTCCAAACAGGGGAGTCCTTTAGTGCCTTGTTCAAATAAGGCAGATCACTTTACAAAGTTAGTGGTTATTCTTGGATAATCAAAGTGGAGTGTTCTTTTTATTTTATTTTGTGGTACCGGAAAATCTTTTTATTCCAGCATGGTTTTCATGCCTTCTGAATATTTTATTTTATATTTTCCGGTATGTTCGTCGTTGAGGATCAGGTAGTATTCAATTTCGGGAATATTTTCGGCCATTTTACATGCAGCCTCAACACCCATTACCATAAATGCGGTGGCATAAGCATCGGCGGTCATACAATCTGGGGCTATAATTGTTGCGCTTAATATGGATTGTTCGGAGGGATATCCGGTACGGGGATCGATTGTATGCGCATATTTTTTACCGTCTTTTATATAAAAATTCCTGTAATTGCCGGATGTGGCAAGTCCGCGTTTATCGCATAATTTGATCACGCTTTCGATTTCATTTTTTATACCGGTAGAGTCGTCTTCGGGTTTGTTTATCCCGTTTCTCCAGCAATTACCGTTCGGATTTTTACCTTTGGATGTGATTTCTCCGCCAATTTCAACCATATAATTTTCAACACCTTCCCGTTCAAGCAAGGCAGCTATTACATCGGAAGCATAGCCTTTGGCAATTGCCGAAAAATTGAGTTTGATGCGGGGATCTTCTTTTACAACACGGTTGTTTTCAATGCGTATTTTCCTGTATCCGACAAATGCCCGGATGCTGTCTATTTTTTGTTGCGATACGCTATCGCTGTTTTCGAAGCCGAATCCCCACAAATTAATAAATGGCGCGGCTGTTACGTCAAATGCTCCGTCTGAGTTGGCCGAAACTTCCATCGCTTTGTTAAATACGGTTGTAAACCATTCGTCTACTTCGACATCTTCGTTGCGGTTTACTTTCGCGATAATAGAATTGGGGTTAAAGGGATTCATTGATAAGTTGAAAGCCTGTAACTCGGCGTCAATTTTATCGGTTAACAGTTTCGGAGATTCGTATTTGATGTGATAAAGGGTGTGAAAAACATTTCCGCTTTCTAAGTAATATTGTTTTTGTTGTGTGCATGAAACGCACATCAGACAAAGAGCGAGTAGGACATACCCTGTTTTCATAGTTATTTTATTTTGCTAAGTTGCTGAATTGTTTTGGAATGGGTGTTTCGAAACGCATTTCTTTTCCTGTTGCAGGGTGTATGAAAAACAGACGTCTGGCATGTAACATCAGCCGGCCGGCCGGGTCTGTCTGTGCACCGTATTTCGGATCTCCTGCAACCGGATGTCCGATATATTCCATTTGTGCGCGGATCTGGTTTTTTCGTCCGGTTTCGAGATCAACCTCAATCAGTGAATACTGTGTATTATTATTTAGTACATGATAATGTGAAACCGCTTCTTTGCCATATTGGGGTTCTGTGCAGTAAACTTTCATACGATTGTTTTCAGCAAGATAAGTAATGATCGTGTCGTCCTTCTTTTCAGGGATACCTTCAATCAGCGCAACATATGTACGCCGGGTTATCATCTCATGCCAGTTGGAACGCAGGTATTCCTGAATATTTTTGTTTTTTGCAAACATCATCAAACCCGATGTTCCTTTGTCCAGACGATGCAGTATGAATATTTTATTGCGCGGATCGATTTTTTTTACATACTCCGACAATAAAAAATAAGCTGTACGTTCCTGTGAAGGAGCATCGGAGACGGATAGCAGCCCGTCTTTCTTATTAACCACAATCAACTCTTCGTCTTCCCAGATGATTTTCAATTGTGGGTGATTAAATTCAACACGACCTTTTTCATGGCTGATAAAAACATCGTCTCCCGGATTTAACGGAGTGTCGAAATGTGTTACCGGTGTCCCGTTTACCCATATCTGGCCATGTTTTAGCAATGACTTCACCGAATTTTTACTTTGCCGACTCAGTAAATCCAAGAGGAAAGGGAGTAGGGGACCGCTTTCTTTTACAGTGCTGCGTTGTCCACGTATATTCTTTTCCGGATGATGTTTCTGGGATGTATTACGACTTTTATAATTCATTGGAGAAGTAACTTTTCGGCAATGTGCGACAGTTATATTGTGATGCCATGATTTCACCATAAGCTCCGGCAGAACGGAATGCAATCAAATCATTACGGCGAACTTTATTTACTTCAATATCCTTACAGAAAACGTCTGATGACTCGCATATAGGCCCAACGATGTCATACGTTTCATAGGGTTCGTCGCTTGTTATATTTTCCGGATGATGGTAAGCATCATACATTGCGGGACGTATCAGATCGGTAAAGCCCGCGTCCAGTATGGCGAACTGTTTTTCTTCTCCTTTTTTTACATATAAAACTTTGGAGATAAGAGAACCGCATTGCCCTACAACGGAACGTCCGAGTTCGAAATGAACCTGTTGTCCTTCACGCTGTTTTACTAATTTACGGAATACGGCGAAATAATTCTCAAACTCCGGTATGGACAAATGATTCGGATGGTAATAATCGATACCGAGGCCGCCGCCGAAATTGAGGTTATCAATTTCCAGATCACATGCTTCAAGCTGGTCCTGCAGCTCGTTGGCACGTATACACAGACTGCGGAATGCCGAAAGATCGGTTATCTGTGAGCCGATATGGAAATGAAGTCCGGAGAAACGTATGTTGCTCATTTTAAGCATTTCATCAATAACACCGTGTAATAACCCAAGGTTTATTCCGAATTTGTTTTCCTGTAGTCCCGTTGTAATTTTGGCATGCGTATGGGCATCAACATTCGGGTTGACACGCAATGCGACGGTTGCAATTTTATTTTTTGCTTCTGCCAGGGCATTTATTACTTCAAGTTCTGCCAGTGACTCAACGTTGAAGCATGCAATGTCATTATCAAGTCCGAGATTTATTTCCCAATCGGCTTTCCCTACACCGGCGAAAACAACTTTGGAGGCAGGAAATCCTGCATCTAAAGCGGCCTGTATTTCACCGCCGCTCACACAGTCGGCTCCCATTCCATTCCTGGCGATGAGAGACAGTATGCGAGGGTTGGCATTTGCTTTTACCGCATAATGCTGGTGGTAACCATACTTGTCTATTTCTGCCTTAATGACATTTAATGTGTCCTGCAGCAACGCCATATTATAGTAATAAAAAGGCGTCTGTATATTTCTGAATTTGTCGGTTGGAAAAATACCTTTTATCATCCTGGATAAATTTAATTAATTAAAATCGGTACCCTGTTGATTTTATAAATATCAATTAAATAAGTGTCTGCTTAATGCCTGCAATGCACTCTTTTTATCTGATGCTTTGATTAACAGTGATACATTAAAATTGCTGCCTCCATAGGAAATCATACGGACCGGAATGTCTTTAAGGGCATTTACAATGTCCGCCTCAAATCCGATATTATCCCACTCAAGATCACCTACGACGCAGATGATTACCATATCTTTGTCTACAGTCACCGTACCGTATTTCTTTAAATCATTAACGATTTCCTCCAGATGTTTCGCTTTGTCGATCGTTACGGATACGCCTACCTCAGATGTGGTGACCATGTCGATCGGCGTATGATATGTTTCGAATATTTCAAAAACTTTACGTAGAAATCCGGTAGCAAGCAGCATGCGGCCGCTTTTTATTTTTATAGAGATGATATTGTCTTTGGCTGCGACCGCTTTGATTTTATCTTTTTCCATTTCATTGGAAATTGTTGTTCCGGGCGCTTCGGGCTGCATTGTATTCAGCAAACGGACCGGTATATTATTCAATTTTGCCGGCAGTATACAGGTCGGATGAAGAATTTTTGCTCCGAAATAAGCCAGTTCCGCAGCTTCATCAAAGTTTAAGTGACGTACCGGAGAGGTGTTTTCCACCACGCGTGGGTCGTTGTTATGCATACCGTCAATATCCGTCCAGATTTGAATCTCCTCGGCTTGTATGGCCGCCCCTACAAGCGAAGCGGTGTAATCGCTTCCTCCACGTTGCAGATTATCTATTTCACCATAGGCATTCAGACAAATAAAGCCTTGTGTTATATAGATTTCAGCACCGGGACTTTTTTTCAGCAAGTCATTGAGTTTTTCTTTTATATATACAGGGTCCGGTTCTGAGTTTTTGTCTGTACGCATATAATCCAATGCCGGAAGAATGGTTGAATTTACCCCGATCTCGTTGAGGTATAGATTCATCATGCCGGTGGACATTAATTCTCCCTGGGCCAGTATGACGCGCTCTTCGAATAAGGTGAAAAGATCTTTGACTAAAGAACGGATATAATTCATATAGGACAGGATAAGCGCATTCGCTTTGTCTTTATATTCCTGCGTACTGTATAATTCATTGATGAAGCCTGTGTATTTTTCCGACAGGCGGTTGATTAATTCATTTGCACCATCATGGTTTTTTTTATACAGATAATCGGAAATCTCAACCAGTGAATTGGTAGTACCAGACAATGCGGATAATACAACAATCTTTTGATTACCGTCGCAGATTAATTTTGCGACCTCTTTCATGCGTTGCGCCGAACCTACGGATGTTCCTCCGAACTTTAAAACTTTCATTTTTTATATGCTTTTAAATTGTTGTTGATATTCTATTCATATTCTGTTTCTTCATAATTCAGGGAAGAGTTTTCTTCCACATTATATAGCTTATTACTTTCGCATTTAGCTACACGTGCCGGGAATGATTTGACAATGTTATAGTTATGTGTAGTCATTATAACTGCAGTACCTTTGCGGCGTATATCATGTAATAACTGAACGATCTGACCGCTTGTTTCCGGATCAAGGTTTCCCGTTGGCTCGTCGGCGAGAATAATTTCCGGTGTGTTCAAAAGCGCACGTGCAATAGCAATACGTTGCTGTTCCCCACCGGATAGTTCATGCGGCATTTTATATCCTTTGTTCGGCATACCAACCTGTTCCAGGACTTCTTCGATACGTTTGTTTATTTCATTCTGGCTACTCCAACCGGTTGCTTTAAGGACAAATTCGAGATTTTTAACGGCCGAACGGTCTGTGAGTAATTGGAAATCCTGAAATACAATTCCTAATTTACGTCGGAGATAAGGAATTTCACGACGTTTTATTTTCAACAGGTCATAACCGGCAACGTAGGCACTTCCTTTACGGATGGGAACTTCACAGTAAAGAGCTTTAAGTAAACTACTCTTTCCGGAGCCGACTTTGCCTATTATGTAGATAAACTCTCCTTTATTCAAAGTAAGAGACGCATTGTTCAATACGACGTTTTCTTCCTGGCAAACTTCAATATTTTCTAATTGAACTAGTAACCCGCTTTCCATCAAATGAATCTATATAATTATTCTTTATGCCTTTTTTTGAGTTCTTTAGCAAGATCCTCAATCGTATAACCTTTACTTGTAAGTAACACAATCAGATGATAAATCAGATCTGAAGCCTCGTATATAAAATTGTCATCGGTACCGTTAGTTGCTTCTATTACGGTTTCAACAGCTTCTTCTCCGACTTTTTGCGCCATACGGTTTACTCCTTTTGCAAAAAGAGAAGTGGTATATGATCCTTCCGGTTTTTCAATAAACCGGCGGCTTATGAATTCCTGCAGGTATTGTAAGAACCAGATACTGTCTTTATTTTTTTCGTCAAAACAGGTTTCAGCACCGGTATGACATGCAGGGCCGACAGGATTTGCTTTTATCAGCAACGTGTCATTGTCGCAGTCTGCAAGTATTTTTACTACCTGCAAAAAATTACCGCTGGTTTCTCCTTTTGTCCAGAGACGCTGTTTGGTGCGACTGTAAAACGTAACGTTTTTTGTTTCTATCGTTTTCTGATACGCTTCCTCATTCATAAATCCCAGCATCAGTACTACATTTGTTTGTGCATCCTGTATGATTGCAGGGATTAAACCGTTTAACTTGTTGAAATCCAGATTCATTGTTTTATCTTTATATTCTTGCTTCTTATTTCTGAAATCCGTAAATTATTATCTGACGTTTACATGCTCATTTCGCAGATATTGTTTCAGGTCGGATATTTTTATCTCGCCGAAATGGAATACACTTGCAGCGAGTGCCGCATCGGCCTTCCCTGTCAGGAATGCATCCCGAAAATGTTCCATTTTTCCTGCGCCTCCTGAGGCAATGACCGGAATGTGTAATTTATCTGCAAGTACGGATAATGCTTCGTTAGCATATCCCTCTTTCACTCCGTCGTGCATCATACTTGTAAACAGGATCTCTCCTGCACCGCGTTTTTCGGCTTCAACCGCCCAGTCGAAAAGTTTTTTTTCTGTGGGGATACGACCTCCGTTGAGGTAGCATATCCATTCGTTATTGTCAATATTGGCGTCTATTGCAACGACACAAACCTGGCTTCCGAAATTTTTTGCGATCTCATCGATCAGTCCCGGACGATGTATAGCGGCGGAGTTTACCGATATTTTATCCGCGCCCGCATTCAGTAATCGTTCAACATCCGCCAGTTCGTTGATACCACCTCCTACCGTGAACGGAATATTTATGTTTGCTGCCACTTTTGTTACTAACTCCGTGAATGTTTTTCGCTCTTCATGAGAAGCTGTAATATCGAGATATACTAATTCGTCCGCACCCTGGCGGCTATACTCGGCTCCCAGCTCTACGGGGTCGCCTGCATCACGAAAGTTGACGAAATTGATTCCTTTGACAGTAGTTCCGTCTTTGACATCCAGGCAGGGTATGATACGTTTTGCTAACATAGATCTCTTTTATAATTTAATATTCTTAAAATCAGTAATTAATTCCGGCATTCAATTTTTCCAAATCATTTAGCTTAATATGCCCTTCATAAATAGCTTTTCCAAATATTACCGCAGGAATGCCGGCATTATCAAGCGTTTCAATATCCTTAACGGAACTGATACCTCCGCTTGCAATCAGATAGATATCCGGCAGGGCTGTGCGTATTTTTTTATACAACTCAGTCGAAGGGCCTTGCAACATACCATCACGACTGATATCCGTACAGATCACTTTTTTTATTCCGCGTTTATGAAATTCTTCAATAAAAGGAATTAAATCTGTTGTTGTTGTTTCCTGCCATCCGCCGACAGCGATTTTTTCATCTTTTGCGTCGGCTCCAAGAATGATACGTTCATTTCCGAATTGTGTTAACCATTTGTAGAATAATTCCGGTGATTTTACAGCAATGCTGCCTCCGGTAATCATTTGCGCTCCGTTATCAAATGCTATTTCCAGATCTTTGTCCGTTTTCAAACCGCCGCCGAAATCAATGACTAATGAGGTTTTTGCCGCAATATGATTCAGAACTTTATAGTTTACGATTCTTCCTTCACGTGCGCCATCCAGATCAACAACATGTAAGCGTTTTATTCCGCAACCTTCAAACATCTTGGCTACTTCAACAGGATCTTCATTATAAACTTTTTTAGAGTCATAGTCTCCCTGTGTCAGACGTACACATTTTCCGTCTATTATGTCTATTGCAGGTATAAGCTCTATCATCGTTATAAGTCTATAAAGTTTTTCAATATAATTTCCCCGATGTCTCCGCTTTTTTCGGGGTGAAATTGTGTTGCATAAAAATTGTCTTTTTGCATCGCTGCACAGAACGGATTGATATAATCACAGATGGCAGTCGTATCTTTTGTTACAGGGACATAATAGCTGTGAACGAAATATACATACGGGTTTTCCGGCAACTTTTCAAATATTTCTCCCCGCATTTCAGTTAATGAGTTCCAACCCATGTGGGGCACTTTGTCTTCGTGTCGTTGCGGAATGAAACGTTTAACCTTCGTGTCAAAAATACCCAGACAATCCGTATTACCCTCTTCCGAATAACGACACATCAATTGCATGCCGATACAGATACCCAATACAGGCTGTTTTAGTTCACAAATCAATTTGTCTAATCCCTGTTTCCGTAAGTAATTCATTGTTGTACTGGCCTCTCCCTGACCCGGAAATACGACCTTGTCGGCTGTCCGGATTGTTTCCGGATCGTCGGTAACGACAGGCGTTATACCCAGCCTTTTAAGGGCATAATCTACGGAATAAATATTACCTGCATTATATTTTATGATGACAATTTTCACTTTTATAATTTTTTCAGCCTGCAAATTTAGCAAAAAGTTAGCGAAAAATGACTTAAAATGATAATAATGTAAGGAATCATTATTCTTTTATAGTAATTTCTATATTTTTAAGATCGTTATCTGATGATAAATTACCGTATAAGATATGGTGTTTTCCCGGGCGGACTTCCAATATTAGTATCATTAAACAAGTGAAATTCAAAGGTAATAGTACGTGTTCATTAGGATCAGATATTCCAAGGTCAATACGTCCTTGGGTTATTGTATTTTTTATTCGTTCAGCAGATCCGGTCTCAATTGTTCGGTTCTTTCCTGCGCCTGTTGCAAGCGCCATTCCTGAATTTTTCGTTCATGTCCGGATAGTAATACTTCAGGTACTTTCCATCCTTTGTATTCGGCGGGACGCGTATATACGGGGGGGGCAAGAAGTCTGTCCTGAAAGGAATCGGACAGGGCGCTTTGCTCATCTCCAATAACGCCGGGGATCAATCTTACCGTGGCATCGGCAATGACGGCGGCAGCAAGTTCTCCTCCTGTAAGCACATAGTCTCCAATGGATATTTCTTTTGTGATAAGATGCTCCCGTATACGATAATCGATACCTTTGTAATGTCCGCAAAGGATGATGATGTTTTTCAGCATAGACAAACTGTTTGCCATGGGTTGATCAAACGGCTTACCGTCAGGAGAGGTATAGATTATCTCGTCGTATTCTCGTTCTGCCTTCAGTGCGGATATCGCCCTGTCGATAGGCTCAATCTGCATGACCATACCGGCTTCTCCGCCGAAAGGATAGTCATCCACACGTCGCCATTTATTTGTGGTGTAATCTCTCAGATTGTGAAGATGTATTTCAGCCAGCTTTTTGTCCTGTGCACGCTGCAGAATAGAGCAATGCACCATCCCGTCAATCATTTCGGGCAGTACGGTTAGTATATCGATTCGCATATCATTTCTTTAAAATCCTGTAATACAAGTTGTTTGTGCTTTGTTGAACACGCAGGCAAAGATAGTGCAAGCTGAGAGAAATGCAAAACAAATTTACTTGTTTTCATTGCCGAGGCGCAGCCTATCTTCATGTTTTTACTCAAAGATACACATAAAAAAAGCAAGTTTGGGCGAGGTGGTGAAAAATAGTTGAACAGCAGGTGTTTAAGCGAAAATTGCATTGCGGCGTGCGACCTCGGAAAGTCATCGTTAAGCCACTTAACGCCCCGCAACGTAACCGGATTCGTAACCTGCCGACTTGTTCGGCGAGTATCCCCGGAGTGTTGCGACAGCCCGATTTCAAAGCACTTTTGCC
>JAITVS010000109.1 GCA_031285685.1 Tannerella sp. | reverse complement strand
AGAGGTTAAAGAAAGCAAAGGGATTGTCATTTTTGGTGAAATGCCGGTGACATTGTTAGGTGAAACGATTAAAGCGGGTGATACCGCACCGGATTTTACGGTCGTAGATAATGGGCTAAAACCAGTCTCCCTGTCTGATTTTAAGGGGAAAACCGTTATATTATCAATATTCCCTTCTATAGATACTAGGGTTTGTGCGGCTCAGACAAGAAAATTTAATAAAGAGGCCTCCGGTTTATCGGAAAATATAGCAATACTGGCTCTTTCTAAAGATCTGCCTTTTGCTTTAGGTCGTTTCTGCGCTGCTGAAGGTATAGAACGTGTACACACCCTGTCTGATTATATGCATTCCGAATTCGGGTATAAGTATGGTTTTCTGATGAAGGAAAATATGCTACTGGCTCGTGGGGTGGTAGTTGTTAATCCCGAAGGTAAGGTGGTGTATGTTGAATATGTACCGAATGTCACATCGGAACCTGATTACGAAAAAGCGCTGGCGGCAGCTAAAGGTACTTTGTAAATTGTCGGTTATTAATTTGAATAAGTATGGATAAAAAAACAAGAAAAATTATTGTAGCGCGTGCTGTAGTAAAAGATGGAAAGGAGGCTGCTTTTATTGATGCGGCGAAGGCTGTTGTTGAAGCTACACGTAAGGAGCCGGGATGTTTTTCCTATACCTTGTATCAGTCACCGATGGCGCCTGCATCTTTTATTTTTTATGAAGAGTATGAAGATGATGCGGCCATTGATACTCATGCAAATTCCGATCATTTCAAAGTTTTTGCCCGTGCCATATCGGATATTCTGGCAGAAGAACTTGATATCCAGAAATTCTGATATCAGGATGTAATTATGCGTGAACGGTTTATGAGAAATAAATGCTCTCTGCCGTTCACGCATATTTTGTGATACATGATACTTTGAGTTTTAGTGCAATAAAGATGAAAAAAGTAATTGTCCTGGGTGCGACTTCCGGGATTGGGCATGACGTTGCCTTGTGTATGCTGCAGAGAGGATGGTTGTTGGGTATCGCCGGCAGACGCGAAGATTTGTTGGAAGAACTTCGGGAAAAGTATCCGGAAAATATCGTTGCTTATCCGATTGATGTCATGAAAGAGGATGCGGCGGAAAGGCTGACTCATTTGATTGAGCTCCGGGGCGGTATGGACCTTTTTTTTCTTGCATCGGGGACAGGGCGTCAGAACCCCGGATTGAATGAGGATATTGAAATTCGCACGGCCGAAACGAATGTAACGGGGTTTATTCGTGTGGTGACTGCGGCGTATCGTTATTTCGAAACAAAAGGCCTTGGTTCGGCTCCTGCTTACTCGGCTACCAAGCGGTTTCAGAATACTTATATAGATGCGCTGGCACAATTGGCATGTATAAAGAATACGAATATCCGGTTTACCGATATTCGTCCGGGTTTTGTTGATACGGCATTACTTAATACAAAAGATCATCGTTATCCGATGTTGATGCGTTCGGATGCCGTTGCCGGAATTATAATCAGGGCGCTTGATAAGGAGAAGCGCGTTGTCATTATAGATTGGCGTTATCGTATACTTGTCTTTTTCTGGAAACTTATTCCCCGTTGGCTCTGGGAGCGAATGAGGATTCGGAATTGAATATCACTCTTGTTTAAAGGATGCCTGAAGTAACCAATATTTTATATCCGAATCAATTTCGAAAGGATATTTTACCCAGTCGTTCAGTGATAGTATCATCTTCCTGTCTTCTGTTTTGTAAACTCCGAACCGGATATTTTCGGAGTCGACCATCATTCCTAATTTATCTGTTATGCAGTGTATATTTTCCTTTGTGACCTGTTCAAAAATCAGGGTGTCTCCGTTACGAAATTCAAATCCAGCAGGCAGGTCATTTGGATCCAGCACTTCGATCGCAATCAGTTCGGATTTCGAAGAAGAAGGTGCTTTCAATGCCGGTAGATTTTGCATAAATCCAGTATCGTTGTACTTTTGTTTGTAATCGTTTATGTAGGGCGCTGATACATAGGGAATGCTTGCAAGTTGGCGCGTTGTTTTCAACTTTTCCGTTTCGACAACAAAGCGGGTGTTATAATGCAGGAGTTCGTTAACCGATAAATCCTTTTCGATAAAAGCATCTAGCGGGATGCTAAAAAAATTAGCTATTTTAATCATGACCTCAATCTTAGGTTCTGCCCGCGACTCTTCATATGAAGAGATGTTCCCACGCGTTAAACCAAATAAATCTGCAAAGGCTTGTTGACTCAGACCTTTCACATTTCGGATCTTTTTTATATTTTTTCCAATTTGTGTCATGAAATAAATGCTAAAAAATTTGGCAATTTAAAGTTTGTATATTATATTTGCCAAAAATATTTGCAAATATAGTTTTTAATTCTTGAAAAACAAATTTAAATTTGAAGATTTAAAAATATAACATGATGAGTCTGTTTGTTGTAATTGCAAAATTAACTTCTTCGCTTCCGGGACTCCGGTCGGATATTTTTTTTCGTTTTATTTTAATTTAATATGCTGATAAATTATGTATTTTCAGAAGATAGAGTCGTTTATTTCAAAACTGGGCTATTCTGTTTCCTATCAGAATGAGAAGGAGGGGATCTTTCTGATAGAGAGTGAACAGGACGGAATCAAAAATCTGATTATCGGAGTTGCACCTCCCATTCTGATCATGGAGCAATATCTCTTCACCCTGAGGAGTGACGATGCGGGAATACTGAAGTCTTTACTGCAAAAGAACAGGGATATTATACACGGAGCATTTGTCCTGGATGAAGAGGGGAAGAAAGTTATTTTCCGTTATACATTACAGGTTGAGAACCTTGATATGAATGAATTTGAAGGTGCGTTGAACTCTTTGGGTTTGCTGTTAGGCGAATATTATGAACAAATTATTGAATTTTCTAAAAAGTAAAGATTATGAATATTTTTAAAAGATTATTGAGAATCGGTCAGGCGGAGATACATTCTGCCGTGGATAAGATGGAAGATCCTATCCGGATGACGGAACAGGGTATACGTGAGATGAGGGAGGATCTGGATAAAGCTTTGCAGGCCTCTGCGCAGATCAGGGCAATGGCTATCCGTACGAAAAACGACCGGATAAAAAAAGAAACCGAAGCGCAGGATTTTGAGAATAAGGCTGTTTTGCTCCTGACAAAGGCCCGGAAGGGAGAAATAGATATGTCACAGGCAGAGAAGCTGGCCAAAGAGGCGTTGACTTTAAAGGAAAATCTGATGATTGAGGTCAGATCGCTGGAAGAACAACTGGTTACTCATGAAAAATCGGCTGATGATATTCAGAAAAATGTCGATATCCTGAGGTTTAATATCACTAAATGGGAAAATGAGTTGAAGACACTGAAATCCCGTATTAAGGTGAGCCGTGCTGCCAAGGAAGTGAATAAACAAATGGCGCAGATTGATAGTAACAGTACGATCAGCATGCTGGAGCGTATGAAGGAAAAAGTGGAGGAAGAAGAAGCGCTGGCACAGGCTTATGGCGATATGGCCAGGAGGAGTAAATCGGTGGATGATGAGATTAATAAAGTGATAGGAGATGAAACCGATAAAGTAAATCAGGAACTGGATGAAATAAAAAAGAGATTGGGGATTTTATCCGGAGATTAATCCTTGTCGCCGAAAGCGAAATGAAATGTATGGGATTACCCTGCTGAATAAATTGCAGACATTTGTGCTTTTTTCATGGGTAATATTTATGGAAATAATTACTTTTGACACTCTATTGTATATTAGATAATCTTGGCAGATACTATGACAGACTTTTTATATAATTTGATGCATCCGTTACCTAATGCTGTTATGACAGTGATTATGGCTGTTCTGGTAGTTTACTGGTTGTTTACATTTTTGTTGGGTGTCGGACTGGACGATCTGGATCTGGGTTTTGATTTTGATTTCGATACACCCGAAGCAGACGCGCCTGATGTTGACAGTGAAGTTGAGACCGTTGACCCGGAACATGAGGTTGCTCCGGAGAAATCTCCCGGATTTTTTATCAAGTTCCTTAATTATATGAATGTCGGACGGGTACCGTTTATGCTGGTGTTTTCCGCATTGAAATTCTTCATGTGGATAGGAACGTTGATTACGACGAGTTTCGTAAATGTCACATCATGGGGATTATCGTCATTGTTCATTCTGATTCCGATTGCTGTGATTGCTGTGTTTTTTACTAAATTTGCGACAAATCCTATGGTGAAATTTTTTAAGGAAATAGGCTATAAAGGGGAAGAAGAGATTGATTTTCTGGGTCTTTCAGGTACCATGTTGTCTAATATCAAGGACGATAAGATCGGAACGGCGGAATTTGTGATCGATAAAAATCCGATCAAATTAAGCGTTAAAAGTCTGGACGGAGCCGAAATTAAATACGGTGATTATGTTGTCGTAATGGACGAATCGGATGATAAAAAGTATTATATGGTTAATAATGAATTGAGTATAAGGAATTTATAAAATGATTAAATGATAAAAACTAAAAAACAAATTTAAACTATGGAACAAATTATTGTGGTGATAGCGGGGGGTATTATTTTTGCGCTGTTGGTTTTTTTGGGAATGTTAGCCTCTTTTTACAAGAAAATACCGCAGGGTAAATCTATTGTGCGTACGGGTGTAGGCGGAACGAAAGTCGCATTTAACAAGGGGATGTATGTTATTCCGATCTTTCATAAAATGGAGATTATGGATATTTCGCTGAAGAAAGTCCAGATAGAACGTATGAATCATGATGGGTTGATCTGTAAAGATAATATCCGTGCCGATATAAAGGTGGCATTCTTTGTTCGTGTGAACAAATCGGTGAATGACGTAATTAACGTTGCTCAAACAATCGGTTGTGAGCGTGCCAGCGCTATTGAAACATTAAAAGATGTTTTTGAAGCTAAGTTCTCGGAAGCATTGAAGACCGTAGGTAAGAAATTTGATTTTATCGAACTGTATGAGGCCCGTCGTGAATTCCGTGACGAGATCATGAATGTCATCGGAACAGACCTGAACGGGTATGTACTGGATGATTGTGCCATCGATTATCTGGAACAGACGGATCTTCAATATCTAAGTCCGGCGAATATCCTTGATTCCGAAGGTATCAAGAAGATTACGGATCTGACTGCCGCACAAAATATTAAGGCTAATCTGATTCGTCGTGAAGAGGAAAAAGTAATTAAGAAACAGAATGTGGAAGCGCGTGAAGCGATTCTTGAACTGGAACGTCAGTTGGCGGAAAAAGAAGAGAAACAAAAACGTGAGATTGATAATGTAAAGGCGCGTGAAGAGGCCGAAATTCAGAAAGTACGCGAAGAGGAACGATTAAAAGCGGAATCCGTACGTATTACTACGGAAGAAAGCCTGGCTATACAGGAAGAAAATAAATTACGCCAGATTATCATTGCGGAAAAGAATAAGCAACGCACCGAAGCTGTTGAAGCAGAACGTGTAGAAAAAGACCGTGCGTTGGAACAGACGGAAAGAGAGCGGATTGTAACACTTTCGCAAATAGAAAAGGAACGTGTTATCGAAATTGAAAAAAAGAATATTCAGGATGTGATCCGTGAACGTGTCCAGTTGGAAAAAGGGGTGGTTGAAGAACAGCAGAATATGAAAGATATTCAGGAGTTCCGGACCATCGAACGTCAGAAACAGGTTGGAATTACGGCGGCGGCTCAGGCGGCAGAGGAGAAATTAATACAACGTGTGAAATCTGCGGAAGCAGATAAAATGGCTGCCGAACAGAAGGCAAAAGAATTGCTGATTGATGCGGAAGCACAGAAGGAGGCGTCCAATAAACAGGCGGAGGCCCGTAAAACATTGGCGGATGCGAAAGCACGCGAGGATGCTACATTCGGTTTGGCTGAAGCGGAAGTGATCAAAGCGAAAGCTGAAGCTCTTGAAATACAGGGTATGGCAGAAGCGACCGTGATCGAGAAAAAGGCGAAGGCTGAAGCTGTCGGCATCGAAGCAAAAGCTGAGGCGAAGAAAAAAGAAGGTTTAGTAGAAGCTGAGATCACAAAAGAAAAAGCATTGGCTTCTGCTACGGGTGAGGCCAGCATTATTGAAAAGACTTCGATTGCGGAAGCTACCGGAATTGAGGCGAAGGCGGATGCTAAGCGTAAAGAGGGTTTGTTGGAAGCTGAGGTGACTAAAGAAAAGGCATTGGCAGAAGCGATCGGCATCGAAGAAAAAGCGGCCGCTATGAAGAAATTAGACGGTGTCGGCAAGGAACATGAAGAGTTCAAACTGGCGCTTCAGAAAGAGAAAGATGTGGAGTTGGCTCAGATCAATATCCAGAAAGATATCGCGCAGGCACAGGCCGGGGTATTGGGAGAAGCGCTTAAAACAGCGAAGATCGATATTGTCGGAGGTGAAACGATGTTCTTCGAAAATATTGTGAAACAAATCTCCAATGCAAAAGGTTTCGACCGTCTGGTGAACGAAAGCGAAAATGCGACACAAATTAAGAAAGCGATGCTTGGTGACGGAACAAACGAAGGGGATCTGTTCGAACGTATCCGTTATTATGCAAACCGGACCGGTATTTCTACGGAAGATATAAAAAACCTGACGATAACAGGTCTTATCCTGAAGATGCAGGGTCAGTGTGATAATGAAGATGATAAGGGCTTTTTAGGAAATCTGCTCAGTATGGCTAAGTCCATGGGATTATCCAATAAAAAATTGAAATAAACGGAATCTTTCCGGGAATGTATTGGGAACTCTGGACAAGGAGAGTTCCCGATACATCATCGTTTGTATGTAGTTTTATCATAATCAACTTTTTCGATGCAAGATCAGGAACAACATAAAAATACCGAAATACTCGAAGCGGGTACATATGAAATTATCCGCAAACGCCTTCAGACACAGAAAGATGATCTTTCCAAACGCATGAATTCTTTGAATGAGGCCCGTAAGGAAGTTTTTTCCACGACGGAATTCTCCCTGGTGGCCAATCAGCGGATCAGTACGGAGAATAATTGTGAGTCGCGAGGCATTATTGCGTTTGGGAATCTATGCATCTTTGGTTACAATGTGCATTTTGGTCTCCGTTCGGAAATACAACTCAGTGATGTATTCAGTATTTATAAATTCGAAGATAATCAGTTTATTCCTCAG
>JAITVS010000096.1 GCA_031285685.1 Tannerella sp. | reverse complement strand
CAGGGCGAAAAAGAAGGTATGTGGGGAGTGAATGCACTTGGACGCACTGAAGCTGACTTTTTCAAGGAAATACAGTTGAATCCGGCAAATGGAATGGCAAATGTACTGAAGTACGACTTTGATCCGGCACGCGATTATCTGTTTCCGATACGCATCACCAGTTTGAATATCAACGATCAGTTGGTGCAGAATCCGGGATATTAATTGCTTTACGCTTTGCAAGGCGAACGTGTTGATAAAGGAAGCCCCTGTGCATTACCGCGCAGGGGTATTTTTTGTTCGCCCGGCATGTGTATATTCTAATGGGTGCAAGTCCCTTACACACCCTGATAGTGGGAAGTATTTAGCCAAAGTCAAGGGTGTCCCTCGTGAGATGGAATCTGAAGGAAGGTTGCGGCAAACATCTGGCCTGACGAACAGAAACCGGATATAAGGCTAAAGGATGTGGGTAAGTCTGCAAAACAAGACAAAGCCCAATAACTATCCGGAAACATCCATAGTAAATCCGGCAGGTATAAGATGGAAAGAATGTATCCTTAACTGGGGAGGTCTCACAGACGTGCAGATGTGTTTTTTTTTCAGAAGCACGGAGTAAAGCTTGCTGTGAGAAGTCAGCCGAGGACATAGCACCCGAAAAAAAAATCGACATTCGGGGAAGGTCTGAACTTTATTTAAGCGAGTAGTAAATGAATGTTACCCGATGAAGGAACGAATGCAGAAAATATCAACCTTGAGTGATAACTGCCGGCAAAAGGATAGGACGGAATCCGACAGCTATGCGGGAGTGCAGACTTTTATTGGGATAACAGAAAACCACCTCGTGGAAGTGCAATTTACCAAAGATGATTTATTGGAACGTATTGTGACACCTGGCAACCTGAATCGCGCTTACAAACAGGTCGTGTCCAATGGTGGCAGTGGAGGCGTCGATAAGATGGAAACGGAAAGTCTACTTTCTTACTTGAAACTCCATAAAGATGAACTGATAATTTTTTTGTTGGACGGTTGGAATCAAAAGGCAACAAAAGATGGAATTAAGCAATTATGGGTTACCTCGTAAGGTAAAAGAACGGATGATCCGGGAGTATTATTATTTGACAAAGTGAAATGTCTATGAATCGAAGATCAATAAGCGAAGGCGGGATATGTTCTAAGGCAGAATGGTATGAATGTTTATAAATTTGATTGAGAAAAATCGACGGATTAGGATGCGAATTGCTTTGTTTTAGCTAATTTTGCACAAAAAAGAATTCCATGAGTATAACAATTATAGGAATCGAATCATCCTGCGATGATACATCGTGCGCCGTAATACGTGATGGCGTATTACTTTCGAATGTAATAGCAGGACAGACCGTGCATGAGGCCTATGGTGGCGTTGTGCCGGAACTGGCATCCCGAGCGCATCAGCAAAATATAGTTCCGGTCGTATCGGAGGCGATCAAGCGGGCCGGCATTGAGCGTTCCGGTCTGACGGCTATTGCTTTTACACGCGGACCGGGCCTGCTTGGTTCGTTACTGGTTGGCACATCCTTTGCCAAAGGACTTTCAATATCTCTGGATATACCGATGATAGAAGTCAATCATTTGCAGGCACATGTGCTGGCTCATTTTATAAAACAAACGCCCGATGATAACAATCATCCTTCCTATCCATTTCTCTGCTTACTTGTTTCGGGTGGCAATTCACAGATCATAAAAGTCAATGCTTATAATAAGATGGAGGTGATCGGGCAGACTATTGATGATGCTGCGGGAGAAGCGTTTGACAAGTGTGCAAAAGTCATGGGGTTAGGATATCCCGGCGGACCGGTTGTCAACCGGCTTGCCAACGAGG
Source organism: Tannerella sp. (assembly GCA_031285685.1). GTDB lineage: Bacteria > Bacteroidota > Bacteroidia > Bacteroidales > Tannerellaceae > Tannerella. The sequence continues at coordinate 6,955 of JAITVS010000096.1, read as the reverse complement.
GTGATGCAAATGCTTTCGTATTCAGTAAACCTCATATTCCCGGCTACGACTATAGCTTCAGCGGACTTAAAACTTCTTTTTTGTATACTTTACGTGATGCGTTAAAAGAAAATCCTGATTTTATAGAACAACGGAAAGCAGATCTATGCGCTTCACTGCAAAAAACGGTGATAGATATCCTGATGGATAAATTACGAAAGGCGGCAAAAGATTTGAATATAAATGAAATAGCAGTTGCCGGAGGTGTATCTGCCAATTCCGGATTACGTGATGCTTTTAAGGAACATGCCGAACGTCTGGGCTGGAATATACATCTTCCCCCGAATGCGTTTACTACGGATAACGCGGCAATGGTTGCTATCACAGGTTATTATAAATATCTGGATCGTGAGTTCTGTCCGATGGATGCGGTTCCGTTTGCAAGGGTGGAAGCAACTATAAAATAAGCAAAAAACAGCATGTATTTTTCAATGATAATTGCGGCATTTGCCGGAGTTAATCCATGTATTGTTCAGTATTAAAAATAGAAAATATGACAGTTGAAATTATTACCATAGGGGATGAGTTATTAATAGGGCAGGTGATAGATACCAATTCTGCCTGGATGGCAAAAGTTTTAAATGATAACGGATTTCAGGTAATCCGTAAAGTGGCTGTCGGTGACGATGCCGACGATATTAAAAAAGCGATAGGCGATGCACGTGAAAATGCTCCGATCGTTTTGATTACCGGGGGACTGGGACCGACAAAGGATGATATTACGCTGAAAACACTCTGTGAATATTTCGGTACTTCCATGTGTTTTTCGGAAGAAGTGTATGCCCATATCGAGCGTATGTTCCGGGAACGGGGGTTTGTCATGAATGAACTGACACGTAATCAGGCAATGATTCCGGAAAAAGCGACGGTTATACAAAATGAGGCCGGAACGGCTCCGTGTACATGGTTTGAACAGGATGGAGGAATACTCGTTTCCATGCCGGGAGTTCCTTACGAAATGAAGTGGCTGATGGAAAACGAGATTGTTCCGCGCCTGAAAAAGAAATTTCATCAGGACATTTATATAAAGCATCAGACATGCTGGGTCTCCGGAATTCCGGAGGCGGCGCTTGCCATCCGGCTTACTGATTTTGAAAATAATATGCCTTCGTTTGTAAAACTTGCCTATTTACCTCAATCGGGAATTATACGCCTGCGTTTGTCTGCATATAGTAATGATGAAAAAAAAGCGGAAGAAACGATTATAGCATTACAGAAACAGCTGGAGGATATACTGAAAGGACATATCATTGCTGAAGAAGATAAAAATATCGAAATGATCGTCGGGGAAAGATTACGCTCAAAAGGTCTGACTGTCGGTACGGCCGAAAGTTGTACCGGAGGCTCTGTTGCTGCATTGCTGACATCTGTTTCCGGAAGTTCCGATTATTTTTGGGGAAGTGTGGTTTCGTATGCGAACGAGGTGAAACATCATGTCCTGGGTGTTTCCGAAAGTGATTTGAAGCAATATGGCGCTGTCAGCCGGCAGGTAGTGGAACAGATGGCGCAGGGAGCTTTACGGATTTTAGGATGCGATTATTCGATTGCTACATCCGGAATAGCCGGCCCTGGCGGCGGAACCACTGAAAAACCGGTAGGAACCGTATGGATCGCTATCGCGAACAAAGATTCTGTCATATCCAGGGAATACCGTTTCACGACTATACGCGAACAAAATATACAACGTGCGGTCAATACTTCATTATTAATGTTGCTGGATCGGGTGTAGTTAAAAAACGGGATTTATGGGAAAGCAAATTTTTGCAGTGCCGGTGTTATTCCTGTTTTTTTCGTGCAGTAACCAGATAAAGCATAGACTGGGTACCGGTGATATATCCCGGGACGAAATGGCCCAAACGAATAGTCCGGAGATAAGAACCTCAGCGGAAGAAATAAAAACGGATGAATTTGTGCCTGTATCCGGTTACCGGTTTCTGATTGAGGGAGATTTTGACGGAGACGGTAAAAACGAAAGATTGACCGAATGTTATTACAGCGGATTAGATCGTAAAGAAACAAATAAATTCTATCAGGATTTGCCGGATTATGAACAACTTGTCATATTGACAATGCAGAAGAAACCATATACATTTATCGTTTCGGATAATCCATTGATTGATACGTTGCATATTACGTCAAAAGAGCAACAGTTCGGTTTATCGTATTTAAAGAATGAAGGCGATTTGAACGGCGACGGGACGGATGAAATTTCTTATGTCGTCAACTGGGCAGACTGGTCAAGCTGTAACACCTGGTATATCATGACTTACAGAAATTCAAAATGGGAAGAGTTTTATTCGTTTCCGATATGGGACTGGATGCTTCCGGATCTTCCGGAGACTATTAGTCAGTACGGATTAATGGGGCTTAACGATAAAACCATTGGATCCAATGATACGGTGAATGAGTATGCAGAAGAAATATTGGCTGATTTTGAGGGACTTGTTAGAAAAATGAATGGGAATAAGATTCGGGTCATTTACAGAAATGAAGAAGCGGAACTGGACTCGGTAATTATTGATTTGAATGATAATAAGGTAACAGTTGAACCGAAATGAGTTATATCATCTTAGATAAGGAAAAATCCTGCATGCCGATTTTAAAGAAAAAATCCTCTAAGCGGAAAATGTGGGGGTTTTGTTCTCTTTGTATTTCTGAAAACTGAAAATAGTCCGTATCATGATCATCCGGAAGGAAAGGGATTAGTTGGGTTCGCAAGCTGTCACTTTCGGCCAACAGGGGTTGCGTCAGACACATGACACCGGCTCTGGCCTTTATTCTTAACCCGTGAAATTCCTGTGATTTCCTTTTGTATAAATGCCTGTAAAACAGGATCTGAAAATGATTGGAAGGAATACCCGTTTTGTTTAACATATCCAGGAAGGGCTGGTTGTTATTGAACCATTCCTGCCGTTTTTTTTGTGTATTGACAGAGGGTATAAGTGCTTCGTCTTCGTAGATGTCCTCCCATACCGCAGGAACGATGAATGAATAATGATATATTTCTCCCGGATTGGATTGAAATCGTCTTAATATGCCTTCCAGCCAGTTTATATTGTCGTTTGGATACCGTTCTTCAAATTGTTCGGCAAACATCAGGTTGTTGGGAATGGAGTCGGGATGGTAAAATGCGTACCATGTTTTTGCATAATAATGGCGGATCGATTGCGGATTCTGGTTTTTTGACAGGTAGGCATAATATTCAAACAATTTGGACGCTTTTACCTGTACTCCGTTTTGTTCGGCCCCGAAAACAAATGCCAGTTTGTTCAGTAATTCCGGATTATTTCCTACAGCGCATCCGTGGAGGAAAATCAGCGATTTATCGTCTAACACGGTGGTATCAAGCGGAATGAAGATAGAGTCTTCTATGGCGTTTTGTAATGTTTTTACGGATGTGCGCGGTCCGTACGGATAAACCAGCGTACTCAGGTCGAGGAATTCGTTTCCGTGACTGACCAGGTTTATCAATCCGTAGGGGCGGTTGTTTTTCGACGGGTGTGTTCGCAGGTAATCATATACCTCTTTGACGGATGTCATGTTGTCTATGATTATTTCTGTTTTATCCTCCGGATGCAGCCGGTAGTAATGATTTGCCAATGTATAATACTGATTGTAGCGGGAGTGGTCTTTTCCCAGAATGAACGTAATGGAAGTGCGGGGAACCGTATCAACCGGTTCTTCCGGTTTCAATACGTAATTGACCCGATGGGAAAGAGGTGTCGTTTTCCTCTTTTCCGTACATGAAAAGAAAAAAACGACACCACAAATTAACACAACAATGATCTCTTTTTTCATCGGATTTCCTTATTGCAAACGAAAGGCAACGGGTATTGTATACTTAACGCGGACAGGTTTTCCCCTTTGTGTTCCCGGTGTCCACTTCGGCATGGATTTAATCAACCGGATAGCCTCCGCATCCAATTCCGGATCTACGCTTCTTATAACTGTAACTTCGGATATGGAGCCGTCTGTTTCCACATAGAAAGAGACCACAACTCTTCCCTGTATTCCGTTTTCTCCTGCCGTTTTGGGATAAATCAGATTATTCTTTATATATTCCAATACTGCTGCGTCTCCCCCCGGGAATTGCGGCATTGTCTCCACAGTCATGAATACCTGGTCTTCTGAAGAATCTTCTTCAACATAATTAATGACTTCCGAAATGGATTCATCGGCAGACAGAGAGTACATCGCGATATTTCCTCCGGCAAATTCTCCGGCATCATGGCCGACAGCATAATCGGATACACCTTCCGGCATGGGCACAGGCTGTTTAACCCTGACTAATTTACCGTTTTCATTGACAATCTGTTCATCGATAGCAATAAAAGAGGTGTAGTTCGTCATCAGGTTATATTTTAGTCCGAGTTCTGTGATCTGCTTTACATAACTGTCCTCTTTGTTGCCGTAACTACCATACCCTGAATTGTTGCCGGCGCCCATATAGTCGAGCATTTTGATTCTTTCGCGCGCCCACAGGTATCGGATAGCGGAATTGCTTTTTTCCGGCTTAACTTTGGATAAGTCGAATGTTTGTTTATAAGATTTACGGCCTGTCTTTCCGGATAAGGTGATAGTCCCGGTCGGTTTTCCTTTGTATTTTCCGAAAATAATAATAGGGCGTTCGGCCAGCATATCGGGTACGGCGATTGGTTCTGCATCATAAGCCTGGAATGAACCGAAGTTTGTTTTAATTCGTGTTAAAACGGGTGTGTTGATGTAATTTCTGAATTGCTCCGCCTGTTTTTCTGCTTCTTCCGGTTTGGTGATAATCATCGGCTCTCCATTCCCCATAAATGCCATTCCTTCTATCAGGTAACGGTTTACACTGCTTCCGATACCGAAACTGAAAAAATTGGTTTCGCCGCTGTTTTTGCGTATCAGGTCGAATGCTTCCCGTTCAACACTCACATACCCGTCGGTAACGGCTATAAATGTGCGTGATATATCTGGATCTAAGCGCGGAATCTTATAAGCGGTTTCAAGCGCTTGCATTAATTCCGTACCTCCTCCTCCTTTTTCCTTGTCAATGAAGTTGATCGCTTTTTCCACATTTTCGGGAGTTGCATTGATCGAACCTTCTTTGGATAAAACACCCGTATATCCGGAAAATAACAAGACGTTGAATTTGTCGTCCGGTTTCAAATTAATAATCAGGTTTCGCAATAGCTTTTTGGAGATATCAATCGGGAATCCCCACATAGAACCCGAAACATCAACAATAAAGATATATTCGCGCGGAGGTATATCTTCCTTTAATACTTTTTTCGGAGGTTGCACCATCATCAGGAAGAAATTCTCTTCTTCACCTTCGTAGAGCATGATTCCCGACTCGATATTGTTTCCCTGTAATGAATAATTTACGATCACATCACGGTTACCTCCGTTTGTCTCACTTTCATCTAATTTTATTACGGACTTTGTCAGTGAAGGATTGGAAATGTTCATCTTGTGGGTTTTACAAACGGTGTTCTGGATAGGAATTCCTGCATTTATGGTTGCTTCGAAGCCGAATGTATAAGTGGGCATTTCTCCCGATTTTGTGTAGGGAGTGCTTACAAATTCGTCATCTGAGCCGGGGTTATTTTTGTTTGAATAACGGGGGCCTACAACCGTCGGATAGGCAAAGGTGTATTGTCCTTTTTCCGGAACCAGAAGTTCTGTGTATTTAAGTTCTACGATTATGGTGTCATTGACCATAATATTTGAAACATTCATCGTAAATACATTGGGGCGGCTTTGTTCCAGTAATGAAGCGCGTTTTCCTTCTGATTTCGCTTTTTCATAATCTTTGCGCGCTTTTTCTTTTTCTTCGATTTTTGCTGTTATGATGCGTGTTCCGATGGTCATTTCCATACCATAGACCGCCGCTTTGGTCGATAGAGGAAACGTATAGATCGCTTCCAGCGCGTTTTTTCCGGAATTTACATATACCTGTCTGACCGTTACATTTGCAATCATACCGACGATATCGGTTTTAACGGATGTTTCCTTTAACGGAAGGTTGTCTGTTTCCGGATTTTCACTGATCACCACAAAGTAAGGTGATAACGTCTTGTCTTCATCCGCACCATTCTGTGCATTTATTGAAAGCATACATAAAAACAGCATGTTCAATATGAAAAATACTCTTGCCGTGAAAGATTTTGTTGTCGCCATAATCATTTTATTTTAGTTTGGTTCTACAAATTTTATTGTAAGGATGTGTTTTTTATTTTAATTCCATAAGATGTAGCTTTTTTTGTCAGTAATTATAGTTTTTTGTATTTCTTTCAGCTTGCATTATCTTTATTCAAAACATGAAGATCGGCTGCGCCTCGGTCGTAATGAAAACAAATAAATTTGTTTTGCATTTCTCTGGGCTTGTACTATCTTTGCATCTTAAATGTAATATAACTATGAAGATCAGACATTATTTTTTGCTTTTAACAGTGTTTACATTGTCATTATCATGTTCGGGTAATAAAGAAAAGAAAGAGGCTGCGGATACGGAAAACAAGATTGAGAGTAAATCTGCGCCTGGTGATAATGAAAGCACAACTGTTGTTGCCGCTGATGACAGGGGATATATTGTAACGGTTGGCGATATGGCGCCGGATTTTACATTGCAAACGACAACCGGTGACGAATTCAAACTGTCGGATATGCGCGGAAAGGTCATTATGCTTCAGTTCACGGCAAGCTGGTGTGGGGTTTGCCGTAAAGAAATGCCTTTTATTGAAAGCGATATATGGCAGAAATACAAAGACCATCCGAAGTTTTGCTTGTTAGGTATTGATCGTGACGAACCGCTTGAAAAAGTATTGGAATTTGCAAAACAAACCGGTATCACATATCCCGTTGCATTGGATCCGGGAGGTGATGTATTCGCTCTTTATGCAGAACGTAAAGCCGGTATAACCCGGAATGTAAT
>JAITVS010000084.1 GCA_031285685.1 Tannerella sp. | reverse complement strand
GCGGGTAAGGAATTCGACGCCTACCTCCGGGTAGACGCCAATGAAAGAAGGGTGACATACCGCTTCGAGGAAGGATTGTCCAACATAAGGAAGATCGGAGGGGTGGAACTCGATGAGCAGCAAAAAAACGACCTGATGGAAGGAAAGGCTATCCTTGTGGAGGGAATGGTCAACAAGCAGACCGGGGAACTGCGGGATTCCTATGTGAAAGCTGCGGACCCGGAAACGGGAAAGCTCCAGTTTACAAATTTCAATCCGGATTCTCCTGAAGAAAAAAGGGAGATTATTATTCCCCGCTACGTAGGACAGGTGTTATTGACTAATGAAGACCGCAATGAGTTAGCGGAAGGCAAAGCCATCTTCCTGAAAGACCAGGTAAAAGCCAACGGCGAGACATACGACAGCTTTGTCCGCCTGCATCCCGCCACAGGGGATATACAACGCAGCAGGACACCCGACGGCTTTAGCGAGGAGGCAAAAATCGAAATCCCGAAAGAAATATCCGGAGTGAAGGTAACCGCCAAAATGAAAGCGGAAATACAGGATGGAAAGGTGGTGGAAATCAAAGGGGCAAAAGCATTGGACGGGACTCCTGTCCCTACATTCGTTAAAATAAACAGGGATACCGGCCTGCTGAACTTCTTCAGGGAAAATCCGGAGAAAGCCAAGAAAGCGACAATCGCCGGGGATGCGAGGCAAACCGCGGCCCGGGAGCAGAAGAAATCCAACTCCAGAAAAGTTAATTAATTTCCGTTCACCTTTAAAAAACATATAGCTGGTATGGTTAAAATGAAAAATTATGTATTCCCCTCAGAGGCGGTAAACTGGAAAGAACTGGAGTCTATAGGTGTCTACAGGGACGACCTCGAAAAAAACGGTGAACTGGAACCTTTATTGAACGGGGAGAAAACCAACCCCGTCAACCTTCACCTGATGTTCCACGGCATGGATATCGACCTCGATGCTACTCTGCAGCTGGTCCATTTGGACGGTTCATACATTGTCGAGATTAAAGGCATTTCCGCCGAATAGATCCATTATCATTTATTAGTCAGTTTATTAACCGGATTCTCTGTATGCAAATACGGAGAATCCTTTAAATCTCATTGTTCACATGATAGCGATAATTACGGAAAAACCAAGTGTGGGACAGGATATTGCACGGGTTTTAAATATTACGGAAAAGAAAAACGGATATATGCAGGGAAACGGGTATATGCTCACTTGGGCGTTCGGGCATCTGGTAACCCCGGCATACCCGGAAGATTACGGGGTAAAAAACTATAGCCTCGCGAGCCTGCCACTGTTGCCTGATCCCTTTAAACTGGTTCCAAGGAAAACGAAAACGAAAAAGGGATACCGGACAGACGGCGCCGCAAAGAAACAGCTGGATGTCATCAAATTTGTGTTCTCCAAATGCGACAGCATCATCAATTGTTGTGATGCGGGACGAGAAGGGGAGCTCATATTCAGGTATATATATAATTACCTGGGGTGTAAAAAACCATTCTCACGTTTATGGATAAGCTCCCTGACGGACAGCGCCATAAAAGAAGGTTTTGGCCGGTTGGAAGACGGAAGCCGTTACGACAGCCTCTACATGGCCGCCGAAGCAAGGAGCAGGGCGGACTGGCTGATGGGTGTCAACGCGAGCAGGGCATTATGTATCTGTTCGGGGGACAGGAACAATTCTCTGGGAAGGGTACAGACGCCCGCACTGGCTATGGTATGCAAACGTTACATCGAAGTCCGGAACTTTAAGCCGGAGCCATACTGGCAGCCGGTTATCAATGTGCAGACAGGTGAACAGCCGCTATATGTCAATACGGCCGCACAGTACGCAAACAAGGAAGAAGCCGAGGGTATATACAAGCTCCTGAAAACTTTCCCTGCGGCCAAAGTCGAACGGATCGATAAAAAGGGGCATAACCTGCAACCGCCTTTATTGCATGATTTGACCAGCCTGCAGAAAGAAGCCAATAAACGTTTTGCTTTGACGGCCGGAGCAACCCTGGATATAGCCCAGAAGCTTTACGAAGCCAAACTGGTCTCTTACCCCCGCACCGGCAGCAGGTATATTCCGAAAGATGTATTTGAAAAGATACCCGCCCTGATAGATTCCCTCAAAGAGGATCCGGATTATAAGAACCAGGCGAAGCAGTTATCCGCGATGAAAATGAAACTCAATACCAATACGGTGGATGACGGGAAGATCACAGACCATCATGCCCTGATTATTACGGGAAACAAGCCTTCGAAGCTCACGGCGGACGAAAAGAAAATATATGGTTTGATCGCCCAAAGGATGCTGGAAGCATTTGCCGGTATGTGCAGGAAATCGGTATTGGACATCCGGCTGGCCTGCGACGGTATAAAGTTCAATATCAGGCAGGTTTCCGTCGAGGATAAGGGGTGGACCAGCCTGTTCGGTACCGGGCCGGACGACGGCGAGGCGCCGGGAAACGGCATCGGCCTGTCTTCTATAAAGGAAGGGGATTACCTGCATATACTGGGGCATAACCTTGTCGAAAAGAAAACGAAGCCGAAAGCCTTGTATAACGACTCCTCTTTACTGGATGCCATGCAAACCTGCGGGAAAGATATCAGGGACGAGGATGCCCGGAAAGCAATCAGGGACGCGGGTATCGGTACGCCGGCAACCAGGGCGGCCATTATTGAAACTTTACTCGACAGGGGATATATCGAAAGGGATAAAAAGAACATTATACCGACAGGGAAAGGGCTGGAACTCTATAAAGTAATAAGGCTGATGCGCATCGCGGATGTGGAAATGACAGGGGGATGGGAAAACGGGCTTGCCAAAATTGAAAGGTCGCCGGATTACTACGACTCTTTTATCGGTGGAATACAGGTACATACAAAGCAGGTAGTCGATGAGATCACAAGTGTGGTGAAAGCGGAAAATACAAATATGGAAACTCCTTATGTATGTCCCAGATGCAGGCTGGGGAAAATCACATTGTATAATAAAGTGATCAAATGCAACTATTCGAAGTGCAACCTGACGCTTTACCGCGAACTCTGCGGGGAAAAACTGACCGATAAGCAGCTTAAGGAACTGTTCAAAACAGGGAGATCGTCTTTGATAAAGGGATTCAACAGCAAGAAAGGGAAAGCGTTCGACGCTTGCATCGTTTTCGACAGTATCGGGAATTTCCATTTTGAATTTCCGGAGAAAGGAAAGCCGGCTGAAAAATAACGGTTAATCCCAATGCTTATGAAAGAGAATAGCCTGAGGTATAAGGTCGTGGCAGTTTTCCTCGATAAAAACGGAAAGGGTTTCCCTGAGGCGAATGATGACATCTGCAATTTATATTTTTATGAAATTCCGCTAAAAGGCGATATCGTTTGTATTGAACCGGATATTCACGATGCCATGGCGGATGAAGATATAAAGTATCTTGTCCCGTTTCTGGAGGAGTTCTATCCCGGACACAAAAGAGCCTGCTACAGATTTGAAGTACAGCAAAGGTATATACACAGGGTCGGAGGGGAATCGTGGACCTGTGTCTTTTTAAAGTATCTGGGATAACATTGCTGTTCTTTGTATTTATCTTTTGAAGATATTTTATAACCTGATTATAGCATAGGGGGCTGGCCGCTTCCTATGTTATATTTTTTTATACATCTCAATGTTATTTGTCGTTTTGTACTTAATCCTTTAAGATTAAACAATACTTCTCCATAAAAGACTTCATCCACTTTAGATCCCCTTTGTCTTTAATAAAATAATGCCTTTTTTCTCCTTCATTTATATAAATAATTCCTGAAGAAATTCTTATGTTCACAAGCTTTCCTCCTATTTCAACTTTTCCATACAGGCTATTAGCGGCAGGTTTATAGACAGGATTCTTTTTAGGCGTGGATCTTTCTAATATTATAATCATTTTGCTTAAATCAGAAGAATCGACTTCAACTCTCCCGGTATTTGATTTCATCATATCCCGGCTATTAGCATCATATAAATATAATTTGCTAATACTGTTTTCCATCCCATTTAATGAAAATAATGCAATAAATAAACAGAAAATCAAGTTCATAAAATCTATTTTTAAAATTTGTCTTTCCGGATTCTTGAGTGATTATGATCTGTATAAGACATGAGATTGGTATCAAAAAGGGGGATATTGTATTGAACTCTCCCCCTTGCATTAATTCTATTTTGTTCTTAATTTAATCTTGATAGTATCATTAATCAATGGCTTGTTCTTACATGTGATAAAATTACTTGGTAAAAGAGTTATAATAGTAGACTCCGTTACAAAGTAGTCCCCTCCTTGCATCATAAAGCCCAAACTATATCTCGCTTTTTCATTCTTGATTTTTATTACTTTATCCTCTACTTTTATTCTATCATAATTTTCAAGAATTTTGCAAAGCTCCATATCTATAGCACTTGCAGAAGGTGAAAATTCTATTTTCAATGAATCTTGATTCAATGTAAAATCACCATCAAGTTTTAGGTAAATCCATATTCGCCTACCAAAAGTATTTGCCGTAACTGAAATATTTCCACAATCAGTCCTTATCTTGTATTCTTTTTCGCCTTCGATTGTCAGAGGTTCAGAATGATCGCAAGACCACATGATAAACGAAAATAGAATAATCGAAAAAATACATCTCAAATGAATCATAAAATTTCAAATTAGATTTGTTAGACATTATTTTTCAGGCCACCACTCAGCGCCATAAGCCTGAGATTCAAATAAATTTATAGTACCTTTATACATAAATCCAGTACCTCTCAAAGCTCCCATTAGTCCTTGTAATCCATAATTAACCAAGAATACATCTCCCATGGATCTTGATTGCCATAGATGAGTCAATTCATGTCCATATATTTTACTTAAATTAGAGTTACCGATTACCACATGTGCCCCAAATCCCGCATATTGTTCCACATACCCGGCAGGTAATCCTCCATCAGGATCAAAGAACTTATCTACAAGTCCACCTCTAAAGTTCCATGAAAGATTGCTCCAATCCCAACTACCTTTACCTCCGAAAGCAAAATTAACCAATCCGAAAGAGTATGTGGCAATTGTACCTAAATTATTTTGCCATTGTAGTAATTTCTGCCCTTTCCCTAATGTAAGATTGACTGGTCCTACGCCTACCATAACTTTAGAGAATGGTTTTTCTCCGGCAGCCCAATTTCTTCCAATCGACCCCATTGATATCGGTGCGTTCCTGCCTGAGGTTGCCGACAGGGAAGGTGTAGGAATAGCGGCATTCCACAGGCTGTAGCAGTACCTTATCCGAACTCATCCCATCATAGATGCTTGTGAATTTCAATTGTTTTATGGAATCAATGCTACGGTTTATTTTTGCAATTGTATTCATATACCCGTCAATTATAAACTGTGCCTTGAATCTTGATTTCTTTTCCTTTTCCATATATTTCAGAGACATATTCAACAGTATTTCCTCCCGCTTAAGATATGACTTGTTATCGTCTTCAAAAATTCCTTTAAGGATACCAATACTGTCTGAAACAGTTATCGCGGGAAGTTCCCTGATTTCAATCGCCTTAAATTCACAGTCGGTAAAAAC
>JAITVS010000070.1 GCA_031285685.1 Tannerella sp. | reverse complement strand
CGATCGTTTTTTCAGTTAATACGAATGAATCTCCGAAAGACAATGCTGTTATACAAATCACTTTTCTTAAAAACGGAGATCAGATACATAAGATTACGGATTTGCAAGCATTAACGCTGGGAAAATTACGTCAGGAAAAGCGAAACGATGAACAAGCGATTGTCGCTGTCCACGAAAGCGGCCATGCTATCCTGTCCTCTGTTTTGATGAAGACAATCCCTGATGCTGTGTTTTCCGTAACAGCCGATAGTGCAAGCAACGGATTTGTACTTTCGCGTCCGGAATGGAATTATATTTCGAAGAAAGAAATATTAAATCGTTTAGCTGTATTATTGGGAGGACTGGTTGCGGAACGGATTATCTTTGGGGAAGAGAATGTTACGATGGGTTCGGGGTCTGACCTCAGTAAAGCGACTCAGTTGGCTATAAATGTTCTTTATTCTTATGGAATGGGTAGCTGTAAAGCCTCTTTTGGAAATGAGAACCTGAATGAAGCGCCGAAAGTGATTTTCGATAATAACAGCGAAACCGTTAATAAGGAAGCAAAAGAATTGATGGTCAGGGCCGAGTCGCTGGCGGAACAAACTTTAAAGAAACAAAAGCGATTGCTTATTAAGATGGCTGATTATTTGAGCGATAGGAGGTCTCTTAACAAAGAGCAGGTAAAAGAATTTATAAAACAATATGCCGTAGATTTTGATTTGAGCGATATCATTGAAGATGCTGAACAGATCTTCTATCGTAAACATCTCAAACAATTGGCATTAAATGATAATTGAAACAACAAGTAAGTTCTAAAAACCTGAAGGGTTTTTTTGAAATTAAAATTATGAACGAAACAGATAAAAAAAGGATTGGTAAGTTCCTGAGTCTTGTGCTCAGGCACAGTCCGGAAACAATAGGAATTGAATTGGATGAAAATGGCTGGGCTGATGTAGACGAACTGAGAAAAAAATGTGCAAAACATCGCTATGTCTTTACAATAGCCCAACTGGAAGAAATTGTAGCAACAAATAATAAAAAACGTTATGCGTTTAGTGAAGATAATACGAAGATCCGGGCTAATCAGGGACATTCGATTGATATAAATCTGGAATTGAATCCGGTTGAACCACCCGGGTATTTATATCATGGAACGGCTACGCGTTTTTTATCATCTATCAGAGAGAAAGGAATACTGAAAGGCAATCGCCGGCATGTACATCTGAGCAGCGACAAAGACACGGCTGTAAATGTAGGTTCGAGACATGGCAAACCTGTTGTCCTGACTGTTATGTCGGGCAAGATGTATGACGATGGCATTGAGTTTTATTGTTCGGATAATGGCATCTGGCTAACCGATTATGTTGATATGAAATATGTATCGGAATAAAGAATGAAAGAAATAGTATATTTAAAAGGAGATGCGACTTCGCCTCAATCAAGTGGTGTAAAAATCATAGCACATATTTGTAATGATCTGGGCGGATGGGGTAAAGGCTTTGTGCTGGCTATTTCAAGACGCTGGAAGGAACCTGAAGCGGCTTATCGTTTGTGGCACCGGGAACGGGCAACCAATGACTTTGTTTTAGGGGGTATACAACTGGTAAAAGTAGAGTCATATATCTATGTCGCGAACATGATAGGGCAGCGGGGAATGAAAACAGGTAGAAGTACGGGAGCGCCTATACGTTATGGAGCTGTGGAGCAGTGTTTGTCAGCACTTGCAACAGAAGCCGAAAGTTTAAATGCGAGTATACATATGCCACGTATCGGTTGCGGACTGGCCGGAGGTAAGTGGAATATGATAGAACCACTTATAAAGAGTGCTTTATCTGACAATAATATAGATGTTTATATTTATGATTTTGAATGATGAAAACAATTTTATATAGACCCATAGGTTTGAAAGAATTGCAATTGATATTGATTTACAGTTTAAAGCTTTCCCACCCAGATTGGAGTGGCAACCCATATTTTATCCTGTGCTAAACCGGGAATATGCAGTTCAAATAGCTGAAGGCTGGAATACGAAAGATAAATTTTCCGGTTATTGCGGCATTGTTACCCGGTTTGAATTGTCAACTGAATATTTGCAAAAGTATGAAATCCATAATGTTGGAGGATTTATAAATAACGAACTTTGGATTCCTGCAGAAAGCCTGAATGAATTTAATAAACAGATAATCGGCACAATTGAAATAACAGATGTTTTTCCGGGTGATATGTTTGATGCTACAAAACCCGATGAAGCGACATTATTAGTATTAAAATATAAATAGAATGAACTAACAGATGAAAATAATTGATATAGGAATAAATTTGATACACCGTTCCTTTAATGAAGACAGGGAACAGGTGATGAAAGCGGCAATGGAAGCCGGAGTAAGCCCGTTAGTCATAACGGGAACAAGTGAGTGGGCCAGTATTCAGGCCGCAAAATATGCATCCCGTTATCCGGGGAAATTATATAGTACGGCAGGAGTGCATCCGCATGATGTAAAGTCGTGGACACCGGATACGTTGAAAACGCTGGAAGAACTGGCAAAGAAAGAATGTGTAGTAGCGATCGGAGAGTGTGGTCTTGACTATAACCGTGACTTTTCTCCACGCGACGTACAACGTAAATATTTTGAAACACAAATCGAATTGGCGTGTAGAACAGGGTTACCTTTATTTTTACATGAACGGGATGCGTTTGAAGATTTTTACATGATTTTGGAGAGGTATAAAGATGATATTAAAAATATGGTTGTTCATTGCTTTACCGGCAAACGGAATGAATTAGAGAAATATATCGAACTGGGATGTTATATCGGTATTACAGGCTGGATTTGTGACGAACGCAGGGGACAGCATCTGATTGACCTGGTAAAAATGATACCTCCGGACAAACTTATGATTGAAACAGATGCTCCTTTCCTACTGCCACGGAATCTGGAAGATAAGCCTCGAGACGGACGTAACGAACCTAAGTTTCTGGTGCATATTCTGGATGAGTTGGCTTACCATCTCAATGAAGATATGGATAGTCTGGCTGACCGGACGTATCAGAATACGAAACGCTTTTTCGGGATATAAAACCGATCCTCGTTTGTTCGTTGATATGCGTATACGTTTATTTGTTCAATGGTTAAATAGTGTAACCGTTGAACATAAATATTGAATCTTAAACGTTGAATTTATATGTTATCACAAAAATATGGTCGCACTTACCATTATCCATTCTCACCAGGAACAACAAGTGACGACCGCATCAATCATACTTATTGGGACGATATGCAACATATCGAAACCCTTTTGCATACAGAGAAATTGGATGGTGAGAATAACTGCCTGAATCAGTTTGGTGTATTTGCGCGTTCGCATGTGGCGCCAACTACTTCACCCTGGACGGTGCAACTGCGTGATCGTTGGGAGCTGATAAAAAATGATTTAGGAAATATTGAGCTATTTGGTGAAAATTTATATGCCGTACATTCGATTGAATACAAGCGGCTGGAATCATATTATTATATTTTTGCCGTACGTTGTCTGGATAAATGGTTGTCCTGGGAAGAAGTAAAATTCTATGCTGCTATGTTTGACTTTCCTACAGTGCCGGAATTGGGTTTTCGGAATGTTGAAGAGTTAACAGAAGAAGCCTTGAAAGACGAAATTCTTACTTTCGCAAAGGACGGTAGCGTTTTTGACTCCGTTGATGCGATGACAAATGAAAGTTGTACACGCGAGGGGATTGTGAGTCGTGATGTGAGTGAATATCCGGTAGCGGACTTTGCACATCGTGTTTTTAAATATGTCAGAAAAGGGCATGTGAAAA
>JAITVS010000049.1 GCA_031285685.1 Tannerella sp. | reverse complement strand
ATGAGGACGGAACCTTTATCTCTAAAAACCTGTGGGAGGACGATGCGGTAAAACCGGCCAATGATGCGGATACATCAACTCCGGGGATAAACGGAAACTTGCCGGATGACGAGGTTGATTCATTCATTGACGCCTATTATTCGGGAAATGATGAAGACATCCTTCCGTCAAATGTTCCTTCCGCGATTTCGGAAAATTTCAATTCCGTTTTTTTAGATGCCCGCGATATTGACTGGGAGGTATCGGCCAATATTTATAAAGCCGATTTTGAAATCAATAACGTAGATTATGATGCATGGTATAAGCAGGACGGTACTCTATTGGCCTATAAATTCGACATAACAAGATCGTCCTTGCCACAGGAAGTCAAAACGGCTATATCGAGTCTGTATGCGGGATATACAGTCGATGATGCGGAGAAAGTTGTCAAAGCAGGCAATACCGGCTATTTCATAGAATTGGAAAGCCGTAATATGGAGGAAGACGCATATTTCGGGGAAGACGGCATATATATTTCCGATTCATTCTATCAAAAAAACAATATCCCTGGAAATGGTCCCGGAAATAATGTCGAAACTCCAAATATACCCGTTGACGGAAATTATACCGATGAAGAGATAGATGCTTTACTGTTAATTTACCGGCAGGGTAAAGACAGGGATATACAAGCCTCTAATGTGCCGGCTCCGGTTGTATCCGCATTCAGTACACAGTTTGCAACTGTGCGGGATATCGAATGGGATTATGTGAGCAATATATATAAAGTGGAGTTCGAAGTCGGGAATGTTGATTATGAGGCGTGGTATGTAGAGAACGGAGGAATGCTGATGTATACCATGGAAATGAGGTATAACGCCATAGCTAATGCCGTACAAAGCGCTGTTTTGTCGCAGTATCCGGAGTATAGAGTCGATGGATGCGATTATTTTCAGAAAGGTTCGGTAAAGGGATATATTATTGAGATTGAAAATAAAAGGACTGATGCAGAATTGACTGTGGTATATCAGGTAGATGGCACATTTATATCTCAGCAACGTGACTGAGCCAGAATTGATGCGATTTATCCCAAATCATAAAAAATTAAGATCACATAAGCCAAAATGTCTATTTTCAGTTATTGTTTTGCTTATAATAAATTTGACTGTATATGCCCAACAGGAAGATTCGATAAAAATAGAAATGAGAAAACCCGAAACACTAATAAAAGAATCTCTTTTGTATGACAGGAACAGCAGGTATTTCAAATCAAACAATTCTGATTATAAGAAATTTAGCGAAACAAACGATCCGATTCAATTGGCATTAGTCCAATCGATAGGGAAGAAACCTGAAATTTTGAATGCTCCTTATTCCAAATTTATCCTCCCGGCCGTTTTGATTTCCTACGGGGTTATAACCCGGCGGAGCAAGGCTTTACAGTCATTAGACCACAGCATCCATAATGAAGTAAACGAACACCTGAATGTTTCTATCCCCGTCGACAATTATACCCAGTTTGCCCCGGCTGCTGCAATATACGGATTGGATTTGGCGGGGATAAGAGCCAAGCATAATTTTAGGAATCGCACCATTGTTATGGCATCATCATACATGATAATGGGGGCGGTAGTGCAAACACTGAAAAGCACGGCGAACGTATGGCGTCCCGATGGTTCAAATAATAATTCGTTTCCATCGGGACATACCGCCACGGCATTTGTTGGCGCTCATATATTATTCATGGAATATAAAGACACTTCCCCGTGGATAGGTGTCGCAGGCTATGCGGTTGCCGCAGGAACCGGCGCTTTGCGTGTATTGAATAGGAAACATTGGGTAAGCGATGTAGTAACGGGAGCCGGCATAGGAATACTGAGTGCGCAGGCAGGCTATATGTTATTGCCTGCGCTCTGTAATATTTTGGTTGTGAGTGAGAAAGGCAGTAGCTTGGCTGTTGTTCCGGCAATTGGTGTAAACAACTATGGAATTGGGGTATCATATACTTTCCAATAGAGTACTATGTAATCGTGAAAATAAGTTGAGACAGTTGGGACAGTTTTGAAGAATTAAATATCTGTATTACATCTTATTAAATTAAATAACGTGTCCAAACTTATTCTTTAAATTACTATATGCTTGATGAAATATTGTCTCAAGCCTCTTTTTTGCTATACATCGAAAAAACTGACATGGTAAGTCTATCTATTCTCATCATCGTTTAATTTTAGTTCCCTGCAAAAACACCCATAAAAAAACACCTGACAATCTTTTATCAGGTGTTTTTCAATTATACTCAAAAGCAGGGCAGACGCATCTAATTTTTTATAAGTTTTAAGAAGTATCTATTATCCCATCCGGCTTTTAATCGCTTTGCCCTAACCCCGCCCTTTGTTGTTCCATCGTTTTTAAGCAGGTTTAGCGCAATGCGGCTGACGAGTGAATAGTTTTGTGCTGCAAAACCTGTTCTTTTGCGGCTGGCATCCTCGTTAAATCCCACGTCAAGCACCCAATGCAGCGAGTTTTCCACTCCCCAATGCGCACGCACAGATTGATTTATTAATTTGGCATCCGCCGGCAAACTACTGATGTAAATCCTTGTTTGTTTCTCCGTCTTGCCTGTGCTTTTGATGTAACGTTCCGATTCTATCTTTACCAAAGAGCGTAAAGCAACCCATTCCGCCCTTGATTCAATCATTGACAGGTCGCTTACCACAGAGCAACGGCGGGTTTCGACACGGCCATGTCCCGCATCCAACTGCTCATCCACACTGGCTGCGGGCAAAAAACGGAAAGAATCCTCCACCTGCTCCAACAGATTGCACTGATTGCCTTTGAGCGCTAACAAATAGTCGGCTTCTTTCCCTATGATTTTAGCAGCTATATCTTTCCGGCAGCCCATCGCATCGATGGTAACAATACAGCCTTTAACCACTAAGAAATCCAGCAGGCGGGGAATGGCTGTTATCTCATTACTTTTCTCATCTACTTCGACTTGTCCCAACTCAATATGGTCCTGGGCAGCCCATGCGCACAATCCTTTTATTCCCGGCATCACGACTTCCGCATAGGGATTTTCCATCTATGGCGATCACTTCATGCCCGCATAAACCAGTAACCGAACGAGTCCATTCTACAAAACAGTTCTCTAACTCTTCAGGGTTCAGGGCAGAGAACAAACGATTAAACGTGTCATGGGAAGGAATGCCATTGGGCAATTGCAGAAAGGTCCCGAGCCACTCTTCTTTGGCATTGCCAAACCCTTCCATATCGTTCCATCCATCTGCTCCACAGATAACAGAGGCAACGGTCATAAATAGAATATCATCCAAACGATGTTCACGGGTACGTTCGACACGAGGGTCGGTCAAGGAAGAAAAATAGGATAGTGGACTTTCCATAGGGTGTTTTTGGCGCGGAAGATAAGACTTTATTCCTAAATCACAAACAAAATTAGATGCGTTTGCCCTGAAGAAGTAGGCAAATAATATTTACAATTCAGAAAAAAGGTTTACCTTTGTGAAAAGAGCTATTTGAATTTATGAAAAGTAAAGCGGAATAAGGTAGTCCGGTTGTTTCCAAGTCGTTACCTGTTTCTCTTTTATTCTCATCTTATGTACTGATAATCAATCTGATGCTGTTTATTCAAATTGTTAGGTAACAAAGGTAACACTTATGCCATTATTTTTTGTTTTGTTACCTTTCTATATTCTTTCTATACCGTTTTAACTAAAACCTTACAACCAACGGTCATAGGAGCGCAGCGTATGTAAAATCACACATTTTCCCTGTTTTTCGATTATCATTATTTGTCTTCGCCGATTCCTTAAATTCATAATTTATAACTTATGAATCATAATTCTTTCTAACCTATAGATAATTCTTTTTATTTCTCATCAATGCTATTTACTGCCTGATTTTGCTCCAATGCAAAACAGGCTATTTCCGGTATCAGAAATAACCTGTCTCAAAGTCTATATTATTATTTTACGATAATGCA
>JAITVS010000040.1 GCA_031285685.1 Tannerella sp. | reverse complement strand
TCTTTTTTAACTCCTTTAGCTCAAAATAATCTAATATACCTGCTGGTAAGAAATTGTCTATTATATCCATAACGCAAAGATAAGCCTTTTTTCTTCCACTGGATTTTCACATTGATCCCTCTTTTATTGATACGTATGAGTTTTGAACAACTGACTGATTATCTGAAGCTGCCTTATCGGAGAGAATATCATCCGGTTTATTCAACGCTGATTATTACATTATTGGTGCTTTTCCTAATTGCCGCTCTAAAACCTTTCGGTATAGCGAAAGCTTCTATGATAGAATACCTATTGATACTGATCTCTACGGCTGTCGGAGTTATTTCCGGCATGTTGATTGCACATTATCTGATCCCTTCATTATTCAAAAGTTATTATGCTTCGGAAAACTGGACGATCGGCAAAGATATTCTCCATATTGTTTTTTCTGTTTTCGTCGTCGGTATCACCAATGGTGCAGTACACGGTATTTGTCAGGTGCTTTATCAGGATGCGTCAATGCAAAATTTCACAAACGTATTTACAGAATTGTTTGTCGCCGCACTGATACTTAGTCCTGTTCCGGTATTTGTACTGGCTATAATGAATTATAACCGTTCATTGGCTTTTTCATTGAATCAGATGCAGGGATTAAACGCTTTGTTGGTGAAGAAGGATAATGGAGACAGTGCCTCCGAAAATGATGCGTTACTGACAATCGCTGGTGATACAAAAGAACAGGTTATATTGCCTGCAGATGCAATCCGTTTTATAGAAGCCTGTGGAAATTATATTAAGATAAACTACCTGGAAGATAATAATAGTCAACAAAAAATATTACGTACTACCATTCGGCAAGTCGAAAATATTTTAACAGATTATTCTTTTATCATCCGTTGTCATCGTTCTTTTTTGGTGAACATTCATCATGTTGCGGAAGTGAAGGGTAACTCCAAAGGTTATCGTTTTATTATCCGTTATACAAATCAGAAAATCCCTATTTCAAGAGCATATGCCAAAAACATAAAAGAAAAAATGGGATAGAATCAATTTCTCCATTTATCACAAAACATGGGATGAACCGCGTTTTTCTCCATTCATCACAATTTTTCGCAGCTTATCCCATTTATTTTTATACACGGAAATACCCTTTTACATTTGCGATAGATAAACATAAAATGACCCTTTATTTATATTTGATTATCGCAATGAGACTAAAGTTTTTCTTCGCAGTTATTCTGCTGTTTTTTATGAAATATTCCGTATCCGGACAAGATCTCGATGAAGTATCGGAGCATTCCTTTAATGATGTGGATACCATCCTTATTACAAGTGGCGGTTACAAACTCCGTTTCAGTGACAGTCTATTCAATATGCCGTATATCCGTTATTTGGGAAGAGGTCTGCGATGTATAGACCCACGGTCATTTAGCCGGGAAAGCGGCAGATTGAGGTCAAAAACAATTCTCGATAATCTTAACGGAATCCATGAGATTCCGTTCGATTCGCTTGATATGTTTAAAGTTAATGATATTACGTGGGCGGATTATCCGGTGCTCCGGCCGGATTCATCCGTTTATCATACGGAAGCCGTTCTGTTTGATTCTTATTTCGAAGATGTGTTTGTCGAGCCGGGGGACAATGAGAATGTTTTGCTCCTGCATCATACGATTACACATTTGCCGGAAGGATATGCAAAACACGAAGTCGTTTACATTTGCAGGCAACCCTATATTCTTATAAAAGCCAATATCAATGGGGTGCTTTATGCGGAATGGTTCCGTTTTGGAGACCGTAAACCGGCACCTTCTTATCTTGCCCTGAAATACACGACCCGCGGAATCGGGATCGGAGTTGGAAATGTTTTACGCGGAGTCGGATTTGTCGGGAGGAATACGGTTCGCGGTGCACTGACTGGGGCCGGCCATACGGTTCGAGGTGTAAACTATGGCGTCAAGAGTGCTTCTATCGGACGATATATCTTTAACGAAGCAAAGATGTTTTATAAGCCGAGCCGGGAATTTGAAGAGATGGATGAGCTTCTGTTTGAAGAAAAGCCGATTGATGTGGAAAGCGGAATTACGATCCATAACTACTACTTCAAATGCGATTCTCCCAAAGCAAATATATTCCTGATACATGGAAACGGTGGTAACGTGTCTGTCTATAAGTCCATGATAAATACATTGGTGGCCGGTCGCTATAATGTATGCGCCGTTGATTGGAGGGGGTATGGGAAATCGACCGGAAAACCGGATTATAAAGGAGTTCTGAAAGATACGCAAGCGGCATTTGATGATTTTATCGCTTCAACCCGGAGTGATTCCTTAAAAACAATTGTTTATGGAATGTCTTTGGGCGGACAGATTGCGACCAAACTGGTGAGTGCCCGACAGGATGAAACAGATGGTCTGGTTCTTGACGGGTGTTTGAGTTCAGCTTTGAATCTGGCATTAGACTTTATTCCGACCTTCATTCTTCGTAATAATGTAAGGAGTAATGCGGATGTGTTTAATCAGGAATACGTTGCCGAAAAAGATATAAAAAGCATCGAAAATATTCCCAAACTAATCATTCACAGCGAAACGGATAACGTCGTTTTGTTTTACCACGGAGAGAGGATTTTCAAAAATGCTACGGAACCTAAGTTTTTCTGGAAAACCGATACCGAACATATCCGGACTTTGGATGAGTTTCCGGATGAGGCGATAAAAAAGATCGATCAGTTGTTATAAGTTCATCTCTTATCTGAAAAGAAGGAATATTCGTTCTATTTAATAGGTTTTAGATCAGTCTTTTATGTGTTAGTTAACATAAATGTCTTTTTTCCTGTCTTCCGGCATGACATTCAATAGGGTGATTTTGCCGTTTTTAAGTTTACACTCTATGGTTGTGTTATAGGGAGCGTGGAGCTTGAAATGTACGTCCCATGATTTGTCCCAGCAGGGAAATAACATGATTTTGTCGTCTTCTGTCTGCAACAACATTTCCTGCAGGGCAATCATACCGCTTCCTCCCCAGTTATGGTCAGGCGTCCAGTCAAAGCCCGGTCCCCAGAATGCGGGAAAGCGGGTAGCGGAGTTTTCCAGTTTTTTGATGATCAGTTCTTTTGCTTCATCAACAAGTCCGAGACGCGCCGCCCAGATTGCATCCTGTTTCCATCCGATATGGCTTCTGAATCTTATTACATCCTGATCGTATTTCCATGTGTTTATGGCAATATCCAGGTTGGGCTTGAACAGGCTGTAGATACTCCAGGGGAAAACCGGATATAATTGAGGTGTTTCAATATTATTGATTCTTTCCCAGAGCATGGCCGGTGCGATGGTCGGATATCCGTCGATTTCCCGGATATGGATTTCGGGTATACGGTTCAGAAATTCAGTAAGATATTTTGTTTTGGCTGTATCGGACTGTACCGTCGATAGCCCGGCCAGACGTTTGCTTACAGTTTGCAGTGCTGCAATGGTCGATGTTGCATTATATGCCATTTTATACGTTTCGCATGCCGAGCCTGGATATAGAATCAGTTTTCCGTCTTCGTTCAGAGGTTTCCGGCCCCGTTGATTTGCAAGATACTGATAATGTTCGTCGAAGAAGCGTAGCGTACTTTCTATTAATGGCAGGTATGCTGATATATCCTGTCCCGTATATTGGTGGTATTCCAGGATCATAAAACAGAATTCAAGGGCTGTATCCCATTGATACTCAAGCCAAGCGTTGTATTCCATTCCTTTGTCGAAATGTCCGGGACGTTTCCAGCCGTATTCGCTTGGGTTAGGCAATCCGAAGTTTTCGATCTGTTCGGTGAAACATGCGCCGTCGTGTCCCCAGTAGACTTTGCTGCGGAGTTCCGCAACGGGTAGCAGTCGATTGTAGAAATCAAACTGTGGTTTCATCATATCCGCGTCGCCGCTTTTGAGCATCGGGAAGTATACTAAGCGTTGGTTTTGAGCGGTGTGTGTGCCACCACCCCATTTGCGAAAGTCGGGAGTGAATATGAACGTGCTGTCGACGTGTGAAGGATCATAAGTAAAAAGTCCGCCGTTGAATTTGGTCGGATATGTTCCGTATGCATTGCATCCAAGCATATATCTGAAAATCTGGTAGTTACGAGCAATTTCGAATTCTTTGCCCGTTTTGTCATCCGGGCGGAGATGGATAAAACTCCTGTTCCAAAACTCTTTCCACCATGCAATGTTCTTTTTGGAGTCGGAGACGACGGACTTTTCCAGTTCTTGCTTCCATTCATTCAGGTTATTGGTCTGTTTCGTATGGAGTCGGATTTTCAGATGTGTATCCTTCCGGTTTGTCGTACTTTCTATTTTCCACGCTTTATATCCGGTTCCATTGTAAACACCGGACGAAATGCCGGCTGGCTTGAGACCTTCCGCCTCCATCAAACCTCCGAATGTGAGATGTTTCAATGGGTTGAAAATTTGCTCTTTAACATCGTTTAGACTTTGTTGTTCAACTGTAGCGTCGAAGACGGTTTCTTCTTCATTCCGATGATAGAAAAAGACTTTTCCATTATCGAAAAATATCTCGTCTTTTTTTGTCGTCAGGCCTTCCGGAGGGGCCCATTTGTAAGAGTTCTGGTTGCTTTCGTTTTTCCGGAGCAATCGATCCTCATACCGCCAGTTTTCGTAGAAAATTTCAACTTTCAACGGTTTGTTGTTGGTGACGTTTACGTTTATTACCGGATTGAATACATCTGCCCAAATCTGTATGTTGGAGAAGGTATTATTGCTTTTTCCTTTGATAATCACCCGGCCTTCTTCGAGTTTTAGTTCCTGCCGGAAAAAATCATCTTCAAAAGGATTGGGTGACAACCTGATTCGTACGCGTCCCGCCTTTAGCAACGCATTGTTTTCATCGAAAGTACCGCTTCTTGAAAAATAAAAAAGAATATCTCCGTTTTCCACCCACACATTCATACCGATATCTCCACCTCCGCAGGGCATACTTTCACTTGAGTTCCGGCTTTGGGATTCCCAGATAACATTGTATGAAGATGGGTTTTGTGCATGTGCGGAGGGTGTTGCACTGCTGATAATAAGCAAAGTGCTGATTATTTGTAGTACTGAAAGGCGTAGTTTGAGGCTGGGATTTGTTTTCATTTGAGATAATTGTCTGTGACACTATTTCCAAAAATACGTTTTGCGAATTTTGCATTCGAACAACTGCTGGTCAAAGTTGTTCACTGACACAAACTGCAATAATGAAAATCTATATGCATTCATGGTTTAGTGATTAATAATGAGTTGGTTACGTGTGTTAATAAAAAACAATCTTTCCTGATATATAACTATTGGAACCGGTTATTTTAAAAAAATAAAAACCATTCGGTAATGCCTCTCTGTTTAATCTTAATTTTGTATTCTTTAGATTATTTGTGTTTCTAACCATTTTCCCGGAATTATCGTATAGAATCAAATCATAAGGCGCTGTTATAGTCTCCGGTATTTCAATTATTGTGTATTCTTTCGCCGGATTTGGATAACATATAATATTCTTATTTTGCAAAATCGTTTCAGTTTTATTTATTTGACTTTTATAAATTATTGTATCTAATCCGGAATTAGTAGGATAATCGCTTAATTTGATTTTATAAAATTCCGAATTACAGTTATCAAGTATGATATCAATTGCATATAAACAATAACAATCACACAGTGACTCATAATCTTTTCTATTTAAAAAAATAGAGTCTTCATATATCTCGTATTCATGCTCATGCGTACCACAACAATTAGCTAAAATTTTACCACAGATTTGAAGCTTGTTATTCTCCAGGTTGAAATTTAAGAATTGTTCTGCGTATGTGTAACTTTCAATACAATTGTCTGTTCCATATATAATTGTTCCTTTTTCTTGCGCAATTATAGTCGTTAATATGCTAAAAAGGAAAAACGCGATAAAATATACTTTTTTCATACTGCATAAATTAGTGGTTTTGAATGAATATAATGATAAATTTTTAGTAAATATTATTCTGTATAAATAAATATTACAAATATAATATAAATAACTATAAAAAATAAGTATATTATCAATATTTTATGCTGTTGATTTTGACTTCACCGGTCAGGCCGCTTTTGACGAGCTTTTTTTCCGCCATCCGGAAACGCGCGTTTGTCCATATTTTTTTGCTGTCGTCTTTTTCGGCTCCGAAGTCCTCATCGCCCATAATTCGGTTTGCCCATGTGTTGGCAACGCTGATTTTGACAGTGTTTTCTCCGCTTTCTATCGCGTCTGTTATTTCAATTTGGTAAGGTTTGGTCCAGATAACACCGCACGATTTTTCATTTATGAATACTTCGGCCATGTTGTATACGCTGTCGATCGATAAGAAATAACGGGTGCCGGTTTCCTTGTTGATATTGAACGTGTTGTTATAATCGGCTGTTCCGGAATAATACCGGATCCGATCATCGCTATTCTCGGTCCAGTCGGTGAGTTTTTCGAAAACAACTGCTTCTTCCGGTCCGCGCATCTCTTTGTCAAAATTAACGGTCCACGGGGTATTGATTGTAGTCGTAGTGTCTTTTTTCGGTGTTCGCGCTTCATTACTTGTTTGATTTGTTGGTGTCTGGAGTACAATAAAGAGCGATTCGAGAGCATCCGTACTCAGGGTGATAATCGTTCTGTTTCCGGAAATTTTCCACGTGACATCAGTCGAGATTTCTCCGTTTACCGGATTCCAGATTTCAGGGATACGTCCCGAAGCACGCAGAGAAACCTCCAGATTACGCGCTTTGCCTTGCTGGTTGGATACGAAGTAGATATCGATCCCGTCACCCTGACGGTGTGTATATGCAATATCGTTGGCATATTTGGCCGGGTCGGTTGATACTTTTTCCGTGACAATGAAATCGCGCTCAATGCCTATTTTATCAAACGTTTCGTCGGTGTAAGGGAGTGGTATATACGTTTGTCTTTCTGCACTATTTATCTCGTTTTTGTCTATTGATTTCGGATTGAGACATGTTGTATGAACCACAATATCTTCCGGCATTTGCGAAAAACCGGGAGGCAATGAAAACGGTATTTCGTTCATCAGGATCGGCACACCCTGCTTCATAAACGTCTGTAATTTATCTTTTACTTCCTGTGATATTCGGTTGGGTTCGGGTTGCATCGGGTGCTTCCCGGGGATGACCAATGCGCTGTAGCTCATTCCTCCCGGCAAGACGATACGTCCGTTCTCGACGGTTGCCAGGTTGAGTAACGCATCTGCATTAAAACTGTCGTAAGCATAACCTCTTAACGCGTTTACCCATCCGTCCGCATCGGTTATATACGCTGAATGTGTGACGCCTACAGGTCTTACTGTTGTTGGCAAACCAACATTTGCCTGACGGATTTTTTCCTGTTCAACTTTTTCTTTCCCGAATATTCCGGGGAGGAACGGGACTAAACGTTCCGGCAGTATGGCACGTCTCGGAAATTCCTCTCCGGTAAAAACCGCCAGGTCGACTACCGGTTTTCCGTATTGAAGTAAAGCATGGCAACGTTGTGCATACTCAATCCATGCCTTACCGTGTTTCCACCAGGTTTGATCTCTTTGAAAATAAAATCCGATACCATCCAGCGTCATACCGGGTTTTCGGTCCAGCCATGGGTTGAGTACATAAACATGATAGCTTAACCGGTTTATCCCCAACGCATAATTTCTATCCTGTAGTGTCTTGGCCTTTTCCGGATGTTCGTCGAAAGTAAGCCTGATCTGCGTAAATGCTTCGGCCTGAATGATATTTTTTCCGTAAATACGTCCGCCTGATACCGCATCCAGTACGTCGTTCAGTTTATCGTGTGTCGGACTGTTAAACCAATATTCGCCCATCGGTACGTCAGTATGCTTATAATGCATCATACCGTCACTCATCATAGTCGGCGCGACATTTTCGGCATTAAAAACACATCCTTTTGCATGCGCTTCGCGTTGCAAAGTCGTGTAAAACGTATCGACTACCAATTCTGAAATTGTTTGGCGCACATCATAAAGAATATCTTCCGTCATTTCCGGACTACTTATCGGAATACCCGCCATTGCCGGAAGATAGTCGTATATATCATATCCTCTGCGTCTTTTGAATTCGTCCCGGAAAACAGACGACCAGTTTTGGCTGCCACACTCCCAACTGTCGATGAAAAAGACTTTGAGTACGCGCGACGCCAGTTCTTCTCCCACTACTTCCACTGCTTTGCCGAACCAGGAATCCAATTGCAGTTGAATAGCCTTCGGGTTGAACTTATCGCACTCCAATCCGGCGCCTTTTCCTCCTGTCGCATTCGTATGACCCGACGAGGTATGTCCGATACGCAAAATGGTCCAGTTTCCTTTCGGCATCTTCCAGTTCAGATTACCACCTTTGTCCACGTATTGTGAAATATCAATCATTTTTTGGGGATCGATGCATAAGTTTGCCGGGATTTGCTCGTCTGTGGTTCGTGGCGCGACTCTCCATGTGGAGGCGTTTTTAGCCTCATACTGATGGATACGCGCTTCCGACGACATCCGGATTTGTTTCAATCGCAGGTTCTGTTTCCATTTGGCTGCGTCGAGATCTTCTGAGCCCGGCTCTGTTCCGGCCGGATCGTACAGGAAACGGAAATAACGCGCGGTTGTTGCCGGTATGCTGTATGTCATCGGCAGGTCGTCGTTTTGCCATCCTTGACGTGGCGGTTCAAGTTGTGTTACCTTTTGGAAGTGTATGCCGTCGTTGCCTGACTCAATCGTTAATCGTTGTCCTTGCAGGTTGCGCTGCGTCGATTGTACCTGCAACGTGCGACAGGTAAAAGGTTGCTCGAACTCGAATTGAATCCAGCACGGCTCGTCGCTTCTGAAAATACTGTCGTTATTGTGTTTGTCTGCTAAAAATTGTGCGTTACTATTCAGACTGTTTGTGACTATCGGGATGACGGTTTCCGTTGAGATCCCTTCACCTTCAAGTGCCGGGTAGGCAAATACGGCAATTTCGTTGTAATACCCCTGATAACTTTCCGGTTGAGGCAGTTTTACGTTTATTTTTCGTCCGCCTTTCATACTTGTTTTGCTCCATACGACCCGTTGCATGGATAATTCCGGTGTGATCCACGGTCCTCCGGCAAGCGCGAAACCGTCGCAGATATGAAATCCTAATTTCATTCCGATACGGTCGGCTTCATTAAATGCAAATCCGATCATCTCCCACCAGAGCGGGCTTAATTGTTCGACAACCGGTTCAATGAGTGGGCCTTCCGGAGGAATATCCTTAATTGTCAGAATATAAGCACCCGCAATGCCATTTTCTTTCATCGCTTTGAGATCGGCTGTGATGCCTTCTTTCGAAACAGCGCCTTTCACCCAGTGCCAGATTACCCACGATTTACTTTCGTCAGGAGGCGTGTCCCACAAGTGTTTGAGGTTTTGCGAAGTACCGGTTTGGAAAGCAGTAAAAAGTAAAATTATCAGGACCTGGAGGTTCCGAAACCAGTGAGGTTTTTTACAATCCGGGTTTTGTGGATATTTCACTTGAATTTCAGATTGTGAAACACAATTTATCGGTTTGTCACCGGTTGTATCTTGTCGGAATGAAGCGTAATTTAAAGAGAGGCGTTTCATATCGTTCAATTGTTTTATCACTATTTTGTCTATTTTTAAAAGTCGGTTTAACACACTATCTATTGAACTGAAAAATAAATATTTATTGTCATATTTCAAAGCTTATTCCGAAAGTTCTTTTCCGAAAGCAATCATCGAATCGGTTGTATGGAGAAGCTCAGTTCATATGTTTTTTTCTCGATCGCGTATTTTTTCAGTACGCCCGGTCCGCAGCTGCTGTTTCCCAGCCCCAACATAATTGCATCTAATGAAAGGATGACTTCTTCGCGCGGTTTGAGCATATACGCATGTGTTGCAGCATCCAGGTCACCGGCAGTATAATGCAATGCAGAGCCTGACATTCTCTCTGAATGGCAAGCGAAAGAAATACCTTTACCTTTTGAGTCAGTCAGGTTTATCCACTTGATATCTTCTTTATTTCCTGTTTCCTGTGGGTGAGGGTAGGGCACATATTGTTCGGAAACGGTGCTTTCGTAAATTCCCGGCGGACAACTTTCTTTTCTGTCGGAATAGTTTTCGTAAGGGCCGTGTCCGTACCATTTCATGTTTTCCAATTCTTTGTTCAGCGCCATTACAACTCCGAGCCGCGGTAATTCCGGTAAGTCACCCTCGGGAGTGAATTTGTTGTCCGACCCGATACTTCCGTTTCCGTAAACAGACCATATACATTCATGGATAAACCGGCCGTTCAGTGTTTTACTTTCGGCTATTACCTTTATTTTTATGGTATGATCGTTTTCATCAATTATTGCCGTACTAAGAACGTTTCTGACTAAGCTATCAAGACGATGTTGTTTCCAGTCTTT
>JAITVS010000024.1 GCA_031285685.1 Tannerella sp. | reverse complement strand
TGATGGTCAGACAAGCATGGATTTATTCAAGCCCATATCTTTATCAAATACCATAAAATGGAAACAATATGAAGAAGTTATTGATAATAGTATGTTTAGAAATGTTGGTGTTCAGTTGTTCTCCTATTAATAAATGTAATTCAAATGATAATACTATGGAACAACAGACAGATGAAGTTGAAATGTTGCTGAACGAAACTGAAGGCGCATATCTCAATAAAATATTTGAAACTACTCGGAAAGATTTTGATTTTACAAATAAGAAAATCAGATTTTTTACAGGGAGTTCTGGTGGAATAAGGAGTAGTAAAGAACATTATTTTGATATGCAAGAAAAACACGCAACCAATGCAGACTCGCCTTGCGATAATGGCACTTTGTACATTTTTGATGCCGCTCAAAAAGCAGAGAGCGGCGGTTATGATGCGGCGATTGTTTATTGGAGTAAATTTTTACTGCCGATAGAAAAAGTAGTTGAAAGGTTGAAAGAACAACGTAACAAAACGCATCGTTGAATAAAGATATGTTTTCGCAAACGATATACTACACCCACACCGACCACTTGGGCAGCATCATCTCCATTACTGATGCCAACGGCACAGAGGTTTTCAAAGCCTCGTATGATGCCTGGGGAAAGCAAACCGTAACTCTGAATACGATTGGCTTCCACCACGGGTACACCGGCCACGAGCATCTACCGGAGTTTGGGCTGATCAACATGAACAGCAGAATGTACGACCCAACGGTGGGGCGGTTTTTAAGCCCTGACCCGTATGTGGCCGATGATACGTACAGCCAGGATTTTAACCGGTATACGTATGCGAGAAATAACCCATTAATTTACACCGATCCGACGGGAGAAAATCCATTGCTAATAGCGGCTATTGTTGCCAGTGCTTATTTAGGTGGTTCATCGGTCAATGGCAATTTCAACCCGGTCAAATGGGATTGGAAAGACCCTAAAACTTATGGCGGGATAGCAGTTGGCGGCCTTGCCGGCTGGGCTGGGGCAAGTATAGGTGCGGGAATTACAACGTCGGCGTTGGCCGGAGGTTCGAGTACCATCGGTGCAGGAATAGCGGGTGGAATGATGGGTGGTATGGCATCGGGCGGTATTAACGGAGTTGGTATGACGTTCGTCATGGGCGGTAATCTCAACGATGCTTTGGGTAACGGGATACAGGGCGCAGTCATGGGTGGATTTTCCGGTGCGCTTTCAGGCGGCGTAGGCGCCGCTATTGGTGATTTTACAGGCGTAGCGGGCAGTTCTTTTAAGAATGGCATGTATGAATTGGGACATTCAGCATTGAAAGGCGCAGCAACGGGACTTGCAGGCGGGACAATGATGGCAGCGATGACACAGGATGCAAGTTATATGTGGAAAGGTGCAGCAATGGGAGCCGCATTCAGTATAGGAATGGCTGGTTTGAGAATAGGATTGATGGGAAGTACCATTATCCCTCCTGGATTAGGAGGGCGTTTTGATGCTGACGATGCTGCTTTCGGAATAAAAAGTACCTATCCTATTTACAGGCGTGGTGGGCTTATGAAATATTTTACTCCCGGCATAACCTTGGGTAGAAACATGATGGTAGATACTCGATATTTAAACTCTAAAAATCCTAATGCTGTAAAGTGGTACCATGAAACATTAGCCCATGAGAGAGCGCACATTTATCAGCAAAAAATAATGGGCGGCTTTAACTTCTATAAGAGAATTTTGTATGAATACCTTATCAATCCAGGATATTCAAATAATCCTTATGGAAATCCGAATTGTTTAGATTATTGGGCAGACCAATATATGTACCTGACACCATTTGACTTCATGCCATCCTCCAAGAATTTTATATTCAATAGAGAATATTCAACCTTTTCAGACGGATTCGATAAATGTACAACTATGGGGAACTTTGATAAATGGATTAAGATGAGAAATATTAAATCTTGCATATTTGTCTTGTTCGTAATTTGTAATCTAACCTCCTGTTTTCACTTTATTCCAAAGAGAGGATACGTTGGCTGTTGTACGCATAAGCGATTTAACTATTGCGAAGTGGATACATCAACCAATTTGTGGTATACTTTTGATCCATCATCAGCCAAAATCTTTGGTGATAGTTTATTGTATGAAATTATGCTTATGGGTTCGCCTTCAATGCTATTAGACAGTTTTGAGATAGGCTGTCTGTATGATGATCAATATTTCGTGGGATTACCTGTAATAAAAAATACGGATAAGTCGTACTCTTATCGGCAATTCGTGTTGAAAACACATCATCCTAAGCATTTTCTGAAATCGCACATCCTGATAGTTAAGCCCGTGGTCATCCGTAATGGGAAAGCAGAACGATTGCCGCCAAATGAGTTCAGGTGGCAAAAGAGACATCAATAAAATACGATAAAAATCCTTAATATTATATCATGAAAACCTTTCATTCCCTTTTAACCCTAAGTCTTTTACTTTGCTTCTCCGCATTCTCCCAATCGGACGAATACAAAAAGATCATCCTCACCGTCCGTGCCGGCATGGACTTCCCCATAGGCACATCCAACACGCCGGGTGTCGATCCCGATTTCACGCTTCCCCTGCGCAAAGGTTTTGGCGGCAGTTTCGACGGCGCGTATTTCTTTACGAAGAACTATGGGGTTGGCTTGAAGTACCACCTGTTTTCGAGTAAAGCCAAAGATGTATGGATATGGCTAACCCCCGATGACAAATACATAGATTGAAACGGCCCCTTAGTTTCTGAGAAATTATTACCTTTGCGAAAACTTAAAATCAAACGCAATGGATTTCTTTCAAGGCATGGACATATTGGCGTTTCTCGATAGATTTAAGACGGA
>JAITVS010000008.1 GCA_031285685.1 Tannerella sp. | reverse complement strand
ATGGAATTGATAACCATCAGGGAATACGAAAACGGCGGTAAAATCCAGCAATACCAGGCCGTAGATACATCCGCCGGAGATTACCCCAAAGTATTCGCCTGTTGCGATTATTTTGCTCGTCAGGGAGCAACCGCCATCATTACGCCCGCTTTTCTTGTCGGAACCATTGGAAACCCGGAATACGAAGAAATTTACTCCTCGTTAAAAGGATCGCCATACTGGGGCAAATGTCCCGACTTTTGTGTTAATGGTATATGGTACGAGCATGAAGGATACAACGAAGCAAAAGACCTGAGCAAGCCAAGCAAGAGGGCGGATACTTTTTCTAAGATGTTGAATCGTGGATTAAAGCAGTCCGACAGAATAATAATTGAAGATTGTGGCGTAGGTCATTCCTATGCACATCGTAGCATATTCCGGCGGATCAGGTTTGAAGGTCAGAACATCCGGGAAATTTACATTAGAACACAAACCGGGTTGGAACTTTTCTACAAAAAAGAAGCGGAGTGATGTTTGCATCACTCCGCTAAGTCCTTTACCCCTGAAAAGAGGAAGCGGCATAACACGAATGTTATACTGCTATCGCCGAATCCGCTTCCGCGAAATCGACACCACAAAGATACGACAACTTTTCATAATTGATACTTTTTCCCGATTATTTTTTCATAATAAATTGATATGAATTTCTTCCGGCATTTCGTCCTGGTGATGCGCCCGGCTTTCAAAATTGACATGAATTTGGGGTGCGGTTCTGCCATCCATCGGCAGCAACAGCACCCCAAATTCATGTCAATTTTTGGAGAAGTTATTTCCAAATTTCCAGCCCTCTTTGTGGAGGGCGGAAAGGAACTTGTCTATCAATAAACACAGTCGGTATTAAGAACCTCCTCTATTTCCATCTTTGGTTTTCTCATTGCTTATCCCTTTCTTTAAGATGAACTTTATAGCCTTTTCGGAGCGAAACCGTAACTTTTCTATTTTTTGCCTGGCTCGCTGTTTTTGCTGCAGCTTTTATCGCAGTATTTAAAAGACCGGTTGTTGTTGACACATCCATTTGTTCTATGGCAGCATCATCGACATTCTCACGTGCAGCTTTGTTCACTTCGCCACCGGTTCGTATTCCTGGATTATAATTTTCGTCATAGGTGGTTAATGTACATGTATACATCTTACCATCTGTACTTTTTATTTGATAAACCAGTATATCAAACATATCTCCCATTAAAGAAGCACGACCATATAATGTTGAACCAGGCTTGTGTGTAATCCCTGCAATTGTTGTTGCTTTTGATAATATGAAAATGACATTACCACCATGCTCAATTGTTTTATCTTCCTCTAATACAGCATCCATATATTCCTGAATGATGGACTTTGGTATGTTGACAGAACTGCCATTACTTCCATTATCGCCCTGGGCGCTTGGAGCGACATAAACACCCATTGATGAAACAGGTTCCCGATTATCTTTTGATATTGGTGTTTCGGTTTCTGATTCTCTTTTTGTTTGTACCTTCCTGTTCGATGGCCGGCTTGGGATTGAAGCTTTAGAAACCGGTCTGCTCGCTTTTTGTATCTGCTGTTCATCCGTATATGTTGGATTAGGTTCTTCAACCGGATCCGGTACAGATTTCTTTTCCCTGTTCTTAAAAACTGATGAAAAAGAAATTTCGGTACTTTCTGTTTCCTTTAATTTTCTTTCGCCCTCACGATAATTCTCCACCTTTTGATTCAAATCATCTTCCTGTTCTTCAATTTTTTTCACCTCCGGGTTCAATTCAAATTTGATGGATATGTCGTTTTCTGACGGTTTTGCTTCATCGCTCGAAAAAGCATTTTTCACGTTGATAACCTGGCTTACAATAACAGCAATCATGATAATTACTGCCGGAACGAGCATCAGATATAATTTTTGATTCTTCTTCATGGGCGTTTATTTTTGGTATTTTTTCCCTTTTGGTCTGATAATTTTTTGTTCAATTTTACTTCTTTGCGAATTGCAGAAAGTTTGTCGGATGCTTTGCAGGGTAGTTCTTTGTTCTTTTCCTGCATTTCCCTTATCCTATCAATCATGAATAACTCAATATCGCTTGCCGTTACATTGTATTTTGGCGACAAGCGATCGAACCCGGCATCTTTTTCAAAGTATTTTCCATTGGTCAATATCAGTAAAATGTCGCGTGTCCTCATTTGATGTCGGGAAAACACTTTTGTCTTCTCAATCAGTTCTTTCAGAGGTGCCCCTTCACGCAGGAGTGCATACAGGTCATAATAATCGCGAAAAGCCCGTCTGTGCAAAAGCACTTCGAGTTTCATTACTCCTATTGATTCCCTGTCCGCAATTTGGATGTTGTTCAACAGGTTGATTTTTTGCAGGGAAGGTGGTTGCTTTAGCCGGGTATTTCCGAAGAACGTAACCTTAACTCCATCTGTTATAAAATCAATATGATTCATGGCCAGTACATTCGTTTTCACCACCTTGGTAGCCGATGCTAACTGTTTTTCGATGGTTTTCCATTCAATATCGACCTTGTCATCCTTATGTTTTTTCCAGATGCAAAAATCCAGGTCTTCACTGAGCCTGTGATGAAGCTGTATAGCCAGAGCAGAACCTCCAATCATGCAAAAGTCCTTGAAACAGTCAAGTGATGATATTGTTTCGAGGACATTCCGGGTTTCAGTGCAAAGTCCCTGCATGTTTCAATGAATTTCGTTGTTGATTTTTAAGATATTTATCCGGGTTTTTCACATCGAACAGTATGTATGCAAACAGCCGGTTGGTGTCTTCCAGCCAGCAGCCGGCTGTGCATAATTCGTTCTTCCAGACCCTGTTTATTTGTGAGTTTGGATAGATTTCAAACAGCTTCATAATATCATCCCAATCCAGATGATACAATACCTTTTCAATCAAAAAATCATCCCCTATCCGTGCGAGGGTAACAGATTTCGGATCATACGACCAAAAAGCACGTTCCCTTTTCAAATGTCTGAAAAGTAACCTTTTTGTATTATTTTTCCTGCTGTTCGGCACTTTCGATTGATTTACGGACGTTTATGCTTGATACTGCTCTGATGGTCAGTCGATTTTTTGTTCAACCTGACTTCTTTTTGAATGGTTGCAAGTTTGTCGGATACTTTTGCTTTATATGGCATGGTTTTGTGTATTTCTCTGTCATATCTTTTTAATTGTTCCGACAACGCATGAAAGGATTGAATCATTCGTTGCATGTTTACAGGCTCACCAAAAACAAACGTATCCAGGGCCACTTTATGTTTATGGCTTATATTCATTAATTCATTTGGATTTGAGAAGATTAAACTTTTTGATACCGGTTGATGTAACCAGCTATTTCTTTCCGATATTTTTTGTGCACGTTCGTCGTCGCCTCTTTCTTTGAGGCTCTTTATCCAATCGTCTATTTTTTTTATTTCCGCCTGTTCCACTTTACAAAGGTCTGTGATGAATTTGGCGGAACCGATGTATTGCCGGTATTGTGGATGGCTGATGATTTCCGAAATATCATAAACATCGCGAAGTTTGGAACTGATGCCGTCAATACCTTCCATCGCGCCACGCTTATTGAGACGGAATATTTTCTCGCATAAAGTTTTCTCTGCATGAATAACTTTGATTTCAATCGGTTGCAACCCGTAAAGTTCTATCAGGTCATTCCGGTTGTTTTGAGCAAAATAATCGGTAATAAAGGAAGATATGGGCAATATTTGGTTTGGAGTGTCAAAATCAATAGCGGACAATTCCACGGTTAAATCCTGTTTGATTATATCAGATGGGAAAGCTGGGAAATATTTTAAGGGAATGGTTTTAAGTTCGCCCTTTTCCCGTAATAACTCACTGGAACTAACAGGCAGAAAATTAGCAATCAGGTCGTTTTTTATTTTACTGTTACTTCGCTTTACAAGGTCTTTGGTGAACGTTCCGGTTTCGCTTCTTAGCGATGCACTGTCGAGGGTCAAATCAATATATTCGGAAAATCGCTGAATAATTCCGTG
>JAITVS010000395.1 GCA_031285685.1 Tannerella sp. | reverse complement strand
CTTTTGCCAGCCAGTTTCCAAATCCTTTATCATTATCAACAGGCGCCCGGTACCCTTGAAATACGGGCGCCGAAACAATCATTTCCCTGCCGTTGTATCTGAGCGAGGACAAAGAACCTTGTTGCATATTGAATGTTGCAGAGAAATTGTTTCCGTGTATTTCAACATGTTTATTTTCCCTGACAACCTGGCGGAATGAGGTTTTATTATCAAGATCATTTTCACTGCCGGATACAGTTCTGTTCATCTTTTCGTCCGACTCCTTCAATAACAATTTTTCAAATCCGATTTCATAACTCTTATCAGCCCAGAGCGTGTTTTCTTTTAAATGAAAACTTATGCGTAGCCAATAGTCGTGATCCGGTTTGAGTCTGAAATTTTTTAACGGAATCTTAATCTCTTTTGTTTCTCCGTGTGGAACATCGATTTGATCTAAAGAGCCGCTTTGTATCGTATTTTCGATAACTTTTCCTATAGAGTTTTCGCTGCTTCCGTTTGCGGCGCAGGCCGTCAATGTCCAGCGGACGTCATATTCCCTGAGATTGATGAAATGATTGTGATTTATAATGCTTATGATCGCTTCACCCTGATTGAATTCTTTGAGTCCGGCGCGTAACGGCTGATATATTTTTTTGACTTCGTAATACTTTGGTGTCGTTTTACGATCGGAGAAAACAATGCCGTTGAAACAGAACGCTTTTAGATTGGGTTTGTCGTTGAAATCACCTCCGTAGGCAAGGAAGCGTGTGCCATTGCCTGTCGTTTTATATAATCCCTGGTCTGCCCAGTCCCAGATGAAACCACCCAACATTCGTTTATTTGAGTAAATTTCATCCCAGTATTCATTGAAGTTTCCCAATGCATTACCCATGGCATGAGCATATTCACTTGTCAGCACGGGACGGTTGTCCGCCGGATTTTGTGCAATACTTAATAATCTTTCCCAGCGGGCGTTTTCCGCTCGCTCTTTATCTTCTCCATCAGGAATATTCGGATTCAGATATTCTTCCTGTACGCGAGGGTAAAAACGGCTGATCACATCAACTGTAGGTGGATCTTTCGGTGTGTCTTGTGCACCTTCGTAATGAATGAACCGTGTCGGGTCAAAATCTTTTAACCAGGCGGAGATTGCGGCG
Source organism: Tannerella sp. (assembly GCA_031285685.1). GTDB lineage: Bacteria > Bacteroidota > Bacteroidia > Bacteroidales > Tannerellaceae > Tannerella. The sequence continues at coordinate 4,886 of JAITVS010000395.1, read as the reverse complement.
AAGTTTGGTCCATAACCCGATTCGTTGCCCATCGACCAACAGATAACGGACGGAAAATTTTTATCCCTTTCCGCCATGCGTATGGCTCTGTCCATAAAAGCGGCATGCCACGCGGGATCGCTTGCGAGTATTCCCCGCATGCCGTGTTCTTCGATATCGGCTTCGTCCATGACATACAGACCGTATTTGTCGCACAAAGCATACCACTCCGGGTTATTCGGATAATGGGCTGTTCGCACCGCGTTGATATTTCCCCGCTTCATCAGGATAATATCCTGCACCATGCTTTCGTAACTTATCGCTTTTCCGGTAGCGGGTTCGTGTTCATGACGGTTGACACCCCGCAAACGTACGGGATTTCCGTTTATCAGAAGTTGTCCTTCGCGTATTTCGATGCTTCGGAAGCCGACATTCGAACGAACGGTCTCGATCGTTTCGTTTTTATCATTGACAAGACTTAGTATAAGCGTGTATAAGTTGGGTGTTTCGGCCGTCCATTTCAACGGATTTTCAACTCTTTCGTCGATCCATGCAAATTTGGCAATGCCGCGTTGCGGGTTGCGGTCATTCATTACCGCGGCTTGATAGTCCGCGTTCAGAACGGGAAATGCATCTTGTTTTAGCTCGTTTTCGAATACGGGATTGTTTTGAAGGTCATATAATTGTGCTTGTATGCTCCATCCTTCAAGTTTGTTTCCCTGATATGATTTCAGTTCCGGTTTAATCTGTAATTGCGCGTTATGGTAATTTTCGTCGAGTACGGTTCGTACAGCGAAATCGGATATCCGGACATCGCTTGTGGTATATAGAAATACATTGCGGTGAATGCCGCTTGTGCGCCACATATCCTGATCTTCCAGGTAGCTGCCGTCGCACCAGCGGTAGACTTCAACCGCCAGCCTGTTTTCTCCTTGCCTTACATATTCCGTAATATCAAATTCGGCAGGCGCCATGCTTCCCTGGCTATATCCGGTTTTTTCTCCGTTTATCCACAGGTAAAAAGCGCTTTGTACCCCCGCAAAGTGAATGAAAATACGCCTGTTCTTCCAATTTGCCGGCAGGTTAAATATGTAGCGGTAGGAACCAACGGGATTTCTTTCATGGTAGGATGTGTAGTCTGTTTTTGGTTCACTTGTCACGTGTGGCGGGTCAATCCTGAACGGATATCCGGCGCTGACATAGATTGGTGTTCCGTATCCGTGCATTTCCCAGTTTGACGGAACAGGAATGGTAGCCCATGCGCTATCGTCGAAATCCGTGCGATAGAAATCTGTTGGGCGCTTGTCGGGTTGGCTTACCCAATGAAATTTCCAATCGCCGTTTAGCGAAAAGAAATAAGGCGATTTTTCCCGGTTACCTTCAAGCGCCTGTTCTACGGTTGCAAACGGAATAAAATCAGCCCGCGCCGGTTCCCGGTTTATTTCAATTACGGATAAATTTTCCCAATCGGGTTTGTCGTATTGGGCATTTGCTTCTGATAATGTGCATATTGTCGGAAGTAATAAGGCTATGATGTAATTATTGAGTCTCATCTTTAATTTTTATTGTACATGCAGGACATCAAACCATAATCCGTTCAGATTATTTCCACTGATTATTACCTGATAATAACCGGCATTGATATAGGTTTCTGTTGTCGTGCTTATCCAGCGCCATTTTTCAACGGCCGGAGGAAACTGCATTTTGTTTTCTTTCATAATTCTTCCGTCGGATGCTACGACTTTGATATCGGCTATTATGGGGGTCTGATTGATGTTCATATAGTTGAAACGCAGAGCATATACGCCGGCCAGACCGGTAGATATAGTCCATGAAATGGAGTTGATTTCATTGTTGCCGGCTTTTTTTTCGATTTTCATACCGTCTTTGTTGCGATGGTTTACTTTTTTCCATCCGGTTCCTTTTGTTACGGCCTCTTCCGCTTCATAGGCGACTACGGGACGCGGATCATATTCTTCAACCGGTTCCGGTGTCGGAACTACAACGACGTAATTGTTTTCGTTGATTATTATACGGCTATTTTTGTCGTATGTTTTTTTTACGAATCCGGTGTCTTCTTTGGCGTACACATCCGCATTTTCGTTTATGGTGAAGCTTATTCCGATCGTATTTCTATCCGGTGCGATCCATTCTGTGCCATATAGTGCCGGAGGCAGTTCGTTAAACTCTTTTCCGGTGTCTAACCATGTGTTAGCAATGCCTCCTTTCACATCGGTGATTAAGGAAGGCGATGCCGGAGCCGGTTGAATATCCGGCTTTTCGGAGGCGATTGCGATTGCCGAAATCAAAGCCTGTCCTGCTGTTACAGCCGGGAATGAGATTTCGAGTATACCGTTTTCGGAATATCCCCTGATTGTCTTTTTCAGAAGCTTATCATGTCCCGCTTCTTTCCATATATCCAGATTTTTAAGGATCGTATCCCTGCCGACGGCTACGTCAAAAATGCGGAATCCTTCACAATCCAGGCTTCTATCGGTTCCCCACCACGGTTCGATAAAGTAAAATTCTACCAGGTATTCGCCGTCGGGTAGCGGAAAATGATATCTGAGTTTGTCTCTTCCGTAGCGGAATGTCTGAAATAATTCCCAATCTTTTGTACCTGCGATCGGATCTTTCGTGCGTCTTTGTGATGCCAGGAAGCGAGGCAGATTTTCAAAAGATTCCGTCCATGATGTTGAACCCCAAAAGTTACCCTCTTTTTTGTACACATCGGCCGACCAACTGTTTCCGTTTTCATCCGTATATTGAGGTCCTCCGCAGTTTACACGGTACAGGTAGTCGTATCCCTGCTGCGGTTTTGTCTGGTTGGACACATCTTGATATAGTTTTTCGAAACCGGGCGATTTGGGGAGATTATCCATCACGATATAATCTTCGGCAACCGCTTTTCCGTTGACATATCCGACGGCATACAACACGTTATAACGGATGTCAGCCCGGTCCCATTTGAAATGTGTTCCGATGCCGCCCTTTGTACGTTTTCCGAGCGATACGGATTTAACGTCGTTGAATAGTTCCACTTCGTCACAATTTGAATAAACGATAATGTTATCTTTCGTGCCGGGTTCCGTCCAGCGATTATTCCAGGTATGTGAAACGATATAAACCATTGGCTCCTTGCTTCCCGGAATATAGTTTGAACGGTACATGTAGTACACATCCACCGGCTCCTCCCATGGAGTAACGAGGCCTTTGTAATTAAACGGGCCGATGCGGTCTATATCCCGGAAACCTTCTTCATTTTGTATGCGGCCCGGGTTGTCATGCGAATTGTATATCCATTGAAATTGTCCGCATACACTGTCACGCGCCTGCTCTGCCAGATGTACTTTCATCTCCATCAAAAGGGTCATACGGTCTTCACTCTGTATTCCGTTTTGAGCAAAACCGCCTTCCGTATGGAGATCGATGCTTCTCCATGCCCCGTATTCTCCGTTCAGTAGCTGTTCTTTCCGGCTGAGTTCCTCCGCGTATTTGGATGGGTCTCCTCCATATGTCCCGGACCAGTTCTGAACGACATTCCAGTCGGTTCCAACACCTCCGTTACAGGTGGTGACCAATCGCTGTGAGGGAGAGGTCGGATCCATTTCGCGGATGATGTCCGTACATTCCCGGGCAAAATCTTCCGGTAGCGTACTTTCGTTTTGTAATCCCCACAATACAACTGACGGACACGAACGTCTTTCTTTCACCCATTCGCGGAGATTATTTTTGAAATTTTCCCTGAATTCGGGCGTATCATACCATACATGGGCGGAAAGTTGTGTCCAGAAAAGTATTCCCAGTTTATCCCACATATTCTGATAGATCAGGTTGTGTGGCTGGTGAGCATCACGAAAAGCGTTGAAGCCGGCTGCCTTTATTTGGTTTACGCGCGATAAGATCTGTTCTTCGGTAAATGCGTGGCTTTGTCCCAATAGATGCTCATATTCGCATACGCCATTCAGGAATACGGGTTTTCCGTTCAGGTAGAAGCGGTTATCGCTGTCGTTGCGGTATACCGGCCATGAGATCCATCTGAAACCGTAAGGTGTTGTTTCTTCGTCTATAACCTTTCCATTTTCTTTGATCATTGTAATGAGCTTGTACAGATACGGATTTTCGGTATCCCATAAATGGGGTTTGATGATGTCTTTACTTACCTGTGAGATGACTTTTGTTTCGTTTGCTTCTATGGAAACCGAATCTGTGATGCGTTCGACCTGTACACCGTCTTTATTGACTAACTTTTGGATCACTTCGAATGTACGTTCTTCGGAACCGTAATTTTTTACTTCTGTTTTTACATTGAGTCCGAAAACCTGTTCACCATTCGGCTTTATTTGCGGTTCGTGATTCCATGCATGTACGCCGAACGGTTCGATGCGAATATCGTCCGTTACTATCAATGTTACAGGCCTGAATATCCCCATCGGTTGCGAGCCCTCTGAAAATCCCCATTCCGAAGAACAACCTCCGCATACCCACGGAAGGTCGGCGATCATAGGAGGGTGATCCGCACGGACTGCCAGCATGTTAACTTGTCCGAAGTTTAAAAGATCAGTTACGTCTAAGGTAAAAGTTGTCCGTCCTCCCGCATGGTAACCTGCTTTCCGACCGTTTACAAAAACCGTCGCGTACGAGCCGACCCCTTCGAAAAACAGAAAATATCTTTTTCCTTCCTCTTGTTGCTCTATGTCAAAATTTTTTCTGTACCATGCATAACCGTGCCTGTTACCGTGTTTCATACGCCTTATACCTTCGTACTTGTCCCAATTGTGCGGTATGTTCACTTGTTCCCACCGATGGTCATCGTAGTTTGCTGCTTCAAATCCGTCATACGCATTTCTGTCTGTATCATTTGCTATGGTTTTCCATCCCTCGTTGAGTGAAAATTCTTTCCGGAA
>JAITVS010000367.1 GCA_031285685.1 Tannerella sp. | reverse complement strand
GAAAGATGCTGATCAGTGAGTACATGAGTAACAAGTCTGCCAATCCAAACACTTTTTGGTTTAGGACAATGAATTCCTCATATACATGCCGATAAGTGAATAGTTGTCCGGGATTATGCTTTTCCCATAGTTGTTTGACCTGACTTAACCGTTCCGGATGATTGTTATCTAAACGGAAATAAACGATGGAATTTTCTATCTCTTTTCCAATGTGGATAATTGCAGGTGAAACCTCTTGTTCCAGCGAACCGATAAAAAAGTTATCCACAACTCCTGCAATGGTTGTGATCGGGTTTTCTTTGGAACCATCTTCCTTCGTTTTGAAGTCAAGAAAATCTTTATCGTAGCTTTTCACCGGCTTTCCGACCGGATTTTCTTCTTTTCCGACGAACACATCTGCGAAACGTTGATTAATGTAAACCGGTCGGGGAAAATGTTCGAGGGCTTCTTCAGGCTGCATGCCTTGCTGTAACCCGATGTGGAATGCGGACAGGAAGTTGGCATCCCAGAAGAATTGCGCTAATGATAAATAAGTCTCGCTTTCGTCGGGATTGGTGATCACTACCTGTCGGATGCCGTAGTTAAACAAGGGCATCCGGGCTGTGTATATTTTACCTAATTCGGGATGAGCACGTAGTTCTTCGACGAACGATATCATATGGTCGTTACCCCCTTCTATTTCGATCAGGCCGCGATACGCTTCTCCTCCCTGACGAATCAGGCCGATCTGGCTGTTGACCGTTAGGGTTGCGATAATTAATGCAATGGATATTGTGAATTGTACAACGGACAATGTCGCTATGATACCCTGCTTCTTTTTTCCTCCGGTTAGATCAATATGGTGTTGCCGGGAAAGAGTGGCGATCTTACGACTTACATAAATGGTCGGCAGGATGGAAAGGATCAATATCAGTCCGATCAATACAGGCATAACCTGCCTGCTGAAAATGAAAGAGGCTTTCATTTGTCCGGATAATATCGAATTGAAAACCGGAATCAGGTCATACATGATAAGCAACGAGAGCATAAAGCCGGCAAATACGGTAAAAAAAATATCAAAAAATAATTGTTTGTCTATATCAGTGCGGGAGGCTCCCATCAGCCGTTGGACGTGTATCATTTTTACCTGTTGTAGCAGACGCGAAAAATTGAGATTGATGTAATTGAAGCAGGCAATCAGCAGAATCAGTAGTGCGGAAAACAAGCCGATATCCAGAGTAAGTTTGTTTTGCTTCATGATGTGAGGATAATATAGTCCCTTATATTCGTGTCCCCTGAAGTAGTTTTCCTGCAAAGTATATAAATAATAACGTCCTTTATCCCCCATAAATGGATGAATACCGTCTTCTTTGAGGCGGAGTGCAAATGTTTCCGGATCAGTGGATTGATTCATCAGAAGGAATGATTGTCCACCGGCTTTCGGATCCGCGACAGTGATTCCGTCAAATGAGAGGGCAGACTGACCATAGGTTGCAATTACAGCCACTACCTGATACATTGTTCCCTCTTCGGTTGAATGGTTTATATAAATGCTTTGACCGATTGGCTCTTCCTTGCCGAAAAACCGGCGTACTGTAGCTTCTGTCAGCGCAATCTTGTTAGGTTCTGTCAGTGCTTCTTCCAGGTTTCCGGCAAGGGTTTGGTAAGGGAAGAAGTGTAGAAAAGAAGATCCGGCAGATATAAATGTTAGCGGATCATAGATTGTTTCTCCAACAGTAATTTTGGTTATGTGCATGTCGGTGAGACATAGGTAATCTTCGACTTCCGGGTAACGGTCTTTAATCATGGGAAGAATATCACCGGAGGTCCAGAATATCTGATCGCCCGACTGAAAGGGAGAGTCCTGAACAAGATTGTAGATCCGGCCTTTATTCGGATTGTTTGCCTCAATATTATATTCATGGATCACGAAGGCCGTCAACAGATTGGTACAGGCGATGCCGACTGCAAGACTGAGAATTGAAATGACGGTAAATGTTTTATTACGCCACCAGCTCCGGAAGATAAGTTTGAATGATATATTCTTCACAATGTTTCTAAAATATTTTTTCTTCAAAGCTAAACAGTCTTTAGCTACTTGTCAACAAAAAAAAGTCTTTTTTAAATATTGGGATGTATATCGTCTAAAATTTAGACATTAACGGAAAATAGTTGTCTGTAAATTATATGTTCAGATAAAACTTGAGTAATTTTGCATTCATCGTATTAATTAAATTGTACGCTTGGAAATAGAGGATATGCGCACAGGTAAAATCATCATAATAGACGATAATGAGACCGTACTGAAGACACTTCGTGTGATTTTTTCGCGCGAGTTCAGTACCGTACTTACAGTTCAGTATCCTACTTTACTTCCTGCATTACTACGTGAAGATGACGTAGATGTGGTATTGCTTGATATGAATTTCAGCACCGGTAAACAGACAGGAGGTGAAGGGCTTTTCTGGCTCGACAGGATCCGTGAACGAAGTAATCCGCCGGAAGTAGTTTTGATTACGGCTTTCGGTGATATAGAATTAGCTGTGGCTTCGTTAAAAAAGGGAGCATTTGATTTTATCATTAAGCCTTGGGATAACGATAAACTCGTTACCACGGTTACTGCAGCTTGGGAGAAAAGATTGAAGAGTATGGCCGATCAGGCATTTGCCGGTGATAGGGGTGAACAAGCGGTTTCCGAAGAAGCGAATATTGTAAGGCAACTAATCGATTTCTTCCTGAAAAAATATGCTACGGCTTATGGCAAGCCATTTCCGTCTTTAGATCGTGAAGCGCGGGATAAATTGACCTGTCGGTTACTTACCGGAAGTATCCCGATTGTTGAGCAAAGCATTGAACGGACAATGCTTCTGAATAATGCAGTGCAGCTGACTGCAGAGGATTTTCTCTTTGATGAAGCGGGGCCGGTCTCTTCAACGGCCCTAACATTGGATGATATAGAAAAGCAATTTATTCAGACGGTCCTGACGGAGAAAAACGGTAATCTGACGTTGACGGCGCAGCAACTCAATATTACCAGGCAAACCTTATATAATAAGTTGAAGAAATATGACTTATGATTACTAAAAGTGAAAAATTATGCTGAATCGCCGATTACACCGGATCATTGTTGGCGGGATAACAGGGATTGTGTTATTCTCTATAGCAGGAGCCTGGCTTTTAGTCAGCCGGACTTCTTTCTTTTTTGCTTTTGTTTGTTTTTCTATTGTCGTAGTGTTGGCAATTATATTGGTGAGAAGAATGGAGAGGGCGGATCGTCAGTTGGAAAGTTTTTTTAGTACGATCAATAATAATGATTTTAATGTTCAGTTCACAGAAAAGGAGGATGATAAGTTTCTGAGTGGATTGTTTCGGGAGATGAACCGGATTATGGTACAATTTGAAGACAAGCAGACCGAACTGGAGGAGCGACGGCTTTATTATGAGAGCATTATCCGGGTGCTGACACATGAGATCAGGAATTCCATTACGCCGATAGCTTCTTTGTCGGCCGACCTGATCAAATATACTGATGAATACGGGAAAGAAGGGGTGATTGATGGATTGCAGACCATTAATCAGCACGCACAGCAGTTGAATGCTTTTCTGAATGCATATCACCGGTTGACACATTTGCCGAAACCTGTGATGGAAAAAGTTAAAATCAGCTCTTTGTTCGGTAAACTTAACCGGTTATTGAGTTCGGAACGAGGCAGTGAGAATATCCGTTATATTTCACCGGAAAATGCGGATATTCTATTTGACCGGAATTTAATAACATTGGCATTGATTAATCTCATCCGCAACGCTTTGCAGGCTACTGCCGATAATCCGGATCCGCAAATTAGAGTTGAGGCTGGAAGAGAAGGGAACTCTTCGTTTATACAAGTAATTGATAATGGGGCCGGTATTCCGCAAAACCGGCTGGAAGACGTGTTTGTGCCGTTTTATTCTACAAAGAAAGATGGGAGTGGAATAGGGCTTCCGTTATCCCGTCGCATTATGCAACTTCATGGTGGAGAGCTTATTGTAAACTCAATTCCGGGAAAGAATACTATATTTCGGATGACATTTCCCGATCATAATGAAGATTTCTTTTCAATATGATTTTATAAATTTATTTCCGTAAATAATAATAAATATTTTTGTGTTGCACCGGACTTCTTTTATCTTTGTCGCATAGAAAATAACCTATTAATAAATAACTCTATGAAAAAAGTACTGTTTTCAATTATCTTAAGTGTAATATTAGGTGTACTGACTGTTTATGCACAGCCGGAAGCTAAGCCGTATTGGCAGGATGTGCAGGTTGTTGCCGTTAATAAAGAAAAGCCGCGAACCGAATTCATGAGTTTTGCGGATCGTGCTGCCGCACTTAATAAAAACTTTGAACAAAGTTCCTATTATCAATCTCTGAATGGTACATGGAAATTTTTTTTCGTCGATTCATATAGGGATCTTCCTGCTGATATAACGTCTGTCGATGTAAGTACTTCTTCATGGAATGATATTACTGTTCCGGGAAACTGGGAAGTTCAGGGATATGGTGTAGCGATTTATACGAATCATGGATATGAGTTTAAAGCCCGTAACCCGCAGCCTCCCTTACTTCCGGAGGCGAATCCGGTAGGTGTTTACAGGCGTGAATTTGAAATACCTGAAACATGGGACGGGCGCGATGTATATCTTCATATTGGGGGTGCCAAGTCCGGCTTATATGTATATGTTAACGGAAAAGAAGTTGGATACAGCGAAGATTCTAAAAATCCGGCGGAGTTTTTGATTAATAAACACCTGCAACCGGGAAAAAATATTATTACTTTAAAAATCTATCGATGGAGCACCGGTTCTTATCTGGAGTGTCAGGATTTTTGGCGTATAAGTGGCATAGAGCGTGATGTTTATTTATGGTCTCAGCCTAAAATAGCCATAAATGATTTTAATGTGATTTCTACGCTTGATGATTCTTATGAAAATGGAATATTACGCCTTGCGGTAGATGTTAAGAATCATACGGCTGAAACAAAAAATGTGACGGTTGGTTATGAATTATCGGATAGTAAAGGCGGTATTGCGGTTTCATCGGAAGAGTCACTTTGGGTGTCTGCCGGTTCGCAGCAGACTTTTTCTTTCGATAAAATCTTGAATCGTGTAGCGAAGTGGAGTGCTGAGTATCCGAACTTATATCGTTTACTGTTAACCGTTAAGGTGGATGGCAGGATCAGTGAAATAGTACCTTATAAGGTAGGCTTCCGTCGGATAGAGATTAAAGAAACAGATCAAAAGAGTGCTGACGGAAATAATTATACGGTTTTTCTTTTTAACGGACAACCGATAAAGTTTAAAGGAGTAAATATCCATGAACATAACGAGAAAACAGGTCATTATGTGACGGAAGATTTGATGATCCGTGATTTCGAATTAATGAAACAACATAACCTGAATGCAGTACGTTTGTGTCATTATCCGCAAAGTCGTCGTTTTTACGAATTGTGCAATGAATATGGTTTATACGTTTACGATGAAGCGAATGTCGAATCCCACGGGATGTATTATAATTTGAAAAAAGGCGGTTCTTTGGGTAACAATCCAGAATGGCTTTTGCCTCATATGGATCGTACTGTGAATATGTACGAGCGGAATAAAAACCATCCTTCGCTGACGATCTGGTCACTTGGTAATGAAGCCGGGAATGGCTATAACTTTTATCAGACATATCTCTATGTTAAGGATAAAGAAAAATACGGAATGAATCGCCCGGTTAATTATGAACGCGCATTGTGGGAGTGGAATACGGATATGTATGTGCCGCAGTATCCGAGTGCGGAATGGCTGGGCCAGATAGGTAAAGAAGGCAGTGACCGTCCGGTGGTGCCGTCGGAATATTCGCATGCAATGGGTAATTCATCCGGAAATTTGTGGGATCAGTGGCAGGCTATTTATAACTATCCGAATTTGCAAGGCGGGTTTATCTGGGATTGGGTAGATCAGGGGATTCTGGAAAAAGATGGAAATGGCCGTTCCTATTGGACTTATGGCGGTGATTATGGAGTAGACCAGCCGAGTGACGGTAATTTCTTGTGTAACGGATTGATAAGTCCGGATCGGACTCCTCATCCGGTAATGGCAGAAGTGAAATATGCGCATCAGAACATCTGGTTTGAATTGAAAGATGCTGCAACCGGAAAAGTCCGCGTGACAAATCGTTTTTATTTTACTCCTCTGGATGGTAAATTTAAAGTAATATGCCGCCTGATGAAAGATGGTAAAGTAGAAAAAGAAAAAGTCTTATCGTTGAATATTAAACCTCAGGAGTCGCAGGATATAACAGCTTTCGGCTACACAACGACGGCCACAAAGGGATATTCTCCGGAATATTTTCTAAACTTTTCGGTTGTAACCAAGGAAAAAGATTTATTGATACCGGCCGGACATGAGGTGGCTTATGAACAGTTTGATTTATCGAAAAACCTTTCGAAAAATGACTATAAGGCAGGCGGAGCAAAACTTAAAACATCGACGGAAGGCGATAATATTATTGTATCATCATCAAAATTGAATTTTGTATTCAATAAAAAGAGCGGGTTTGTAACTTCATATAAAGTTGACGGAACAGAATATTTCAATGAAGGATTCGGTGTGCAACCGAACTTCTGGCGCGGGCCAACGGACAATGATTATGGAAATGGAATGCCGATGCGTGAACAGGTATGGAAACAAAGCAGCCGTAATTTTAATGTTACGGATGCCGAAGTACGTATGAACGGCGATAATGCATTGTTGAACGTTACCTATCTTTTACCTGCAGGAAATCTGTATATTGTCGGTTATAACATTTATCCAAGCGGGGTGGTCAATGTATCGGCACATTTCACGTCAACAGAAATGACGGCTGCGGAGACCGAAGTGTCCGAATCTACGCGTACAGCGACATTTTCTCCGGGTATGGATGCCGCCCGCAAAGATGCATCCAAACTGAATGTTCCTCGTATAGGTGTACGTTTCCGTTTACCGGTTGCGATGAATATGGTGAACTATTTTGGTCGCGGCCCCGAAGAAAATTACTGGGATCGTAAAGCCGGTACACTTGTGGGCTTGTATCAGGCTAAAGCAGATGATTTGTATTTTCCTTATGTTCGTCCGCAGGAAAATGGGCATCATTGCGATACAAGATGGTTGTCGCTGACTGCCGGGAAAGGGAAGGGGCTGCTTATTGTCGCTGATAACCTGATTGAATTTAATGCATTACGCAATTCTGTTGAAGATTTTGACAGTGAAGAAAATGTGGACAGGCCCTATCAGTGGAATAACTTCTCACCGGAAATGATTGCCAACCACAATGAAGCGGAGGCCAAAAATAAACTTCGCCGTCAGACTCATATCAATGATATTACACCACGTAACTATGTAGAAGTGTGTATCGATATGAAGCAACAGGGTGTCGCCGGATATAATAGCTGGGGTGCGCGTCCGGAACCGGCCTATACATTGCCGGCCAATCGCGACTATAAATGGGGTTTTACTCTTGTTCCGGTTAGTAACGCTTCTGAAGCGCAGGTTAAAAGCCGTTTTAAATATTGAGCGGGTTGTTATAATAATTCGAATGGAGTATATCGGAAAAGGTATGCTCCATTTTTATTTCTATTCTATTCAAAATTTAACTTGTTTTTGTTCTATTGTTCAAAAAATGTTTATCTTTGCAAGTCTAAGCAGACTGTATGATGATTTATACAGAATTTGCTTTTTTACGCTGATGGATAGGATTATAAAGCATATTGAACGTTTGTTATTATTGCATGATTGTGTGATAATACCGGATTTTGGAGGATTTGTTCTTCAATCCGTGCCGGCTGTATATCTGGGCGAAGAGCATTCTTTCTTTCCGGAACGAAAAGAAATCGTATTCAATCCGACTCTGACACATAATGACGGGCTTTTGACGGAGTCATATATGCAGAGTTATTCGGCAGACTTTAATAAAGCTCAGCAATTAGTCCGAAAAGATGTTGCAGAGATGAAAGAATATCTCGATGATTACTCGGAGTTACAGTTAGGTAAAATCGGGCTTTTTATCAAGGAAGAAGAACGTTTGATTTTTATACCGGGTAAAAATAGCGATGTACAATTTAGTACCCGTTCCTATGGACTACCTGTTTTTCATTATCTGCCGTTATCTGCCCGTATCCCTGTTATGGTAAGTCCTGTTAATGTACCTGTGACCGGGACAGGAGTTGAAACAGCATCACCTGCAGAAGCGGTAAAACGCGGAAAAAATGTGATTTATAGTATTCCTGTAACGCGGACATTTTTGCGCATGGTAGCTGCTACGGCTGCAGCGATACTTTTATTTTTGTTTATATCCACTCCGGTGAGCGATGTTAATAAAGCATCTTATTCAGCCAGCTTTATACCACAGGAGATAATGCCTAAAAAAACAGCTGAAGAAATCGTTTCCGGAGCATTTTCCATTTCTGATGATTTGGCATACAATAATTCAATTTCGGATAAAGCCGGGTATGTTCCGGAATCGGGCATGAAAGCGGAAAGCGTTGTTTCCGGAAAAGAAAATATCTTATCCCTGGTAGATAAGTCGTCATCGGCAACTGATAATAAAGAGGCTATTACAGCAACAGAGGCCACATCTTCAAAAGCAACCTCTTCGGAAAAATCTGCTCCGGTCGTAGCGGCAAATACCGAAACAAAAGCGGAGTCAAGATCAGCATCCGATAAGTCGGCATCTGCTAAATCAGCTTCATCGAAATCATCTTCTATAAAATCATCCTCTGCGAATACCGGAGGTGCGAAATACTACGTTATAATCGGTAGTTTTAATAACAAGGCGCAAGCTCAAAGTTATATCAAGCGACAGAAAGGCACGGAAACGGCTGGTTCCGGGATTCTTGTCAGAGACGGTCGCGTGCGAGTCTACGCACAAAGTTTTTCAACAGAAAAAGCAGCTCAATCGTATATGAATAAATTACGCCAGAACCCGAAACACGGACAAGCTTGGGTTTATAAAGGGAAGTGACAGTTTGAGCATAAGAAAGAATAATTCGCGATGAAAACACAAAATAATTTCATTAATAAATCAAAAAAATATTAAGTTTTAAATTTATGGCAGAAGCAAAAGACAAACTTTTCTCGGAGTTTCCGTCCGTGTCCGCACAAGAGTGGACAGATAAGATTACAGCCGATCTTAAAGGAGCCTCACCTGAAAAGTTAGTATGGAAAACCGGTGAAGGATTTAATGTAAATCCGTTTTACACCGCTGAAGACATTGAGGGAATGGCGACAACAGCATCGCTTCCCGGTGAGTTTCCGTATGTTCGCGGAACTAAAATCAGTAATGCATGGCTTGTACGTCAGGATATTGATGTTACTGATTGCAAGTCTGCAAACGAGAAAGCAAAGACATTGGTTGCGAAAGGTGGTGTTACATCGCTAGGGTTTCACCTGAGCGGCGACATGGTAAGCGCCGGTAATATCGCTGAGTTACTTGACGGTATTTGTCCTGAATGTACGGAATTGAACTTCAAGACATGCAATCGTAAAGCGGTCGAATTAATCGGAATTTTGGCCGATTATTTCAAGTCGGTAAAAGCGGATGCGGCCAAATGCAAAGGTTCGGTTGCATACAATCCGTTTAAAAAACCGTTGGTGAAAGGCGTAGCGCTTGACAGCGAATGGGTAAATGAAGCTACTGCTGTCGTAAAGGCAGGCGACGCGTTGCCGAAATATCGTGTGCTTGCTGTGGATGCATGCCACCTGAATGATGCCGGTTCGTATATCACACAAGAATTGGGATACGCACTTGCATGGGGGAATGAGCTTATTTCTAAGATGTTGGATGCCGGCGTACCGGTTGAAAAGACAGCGAAAAAGATAAAATTCAATTTCGGTATTACTTCCAATTATTTCATGGAAATAGCTAAATTCCGGGCGGCTCGTTGGTTGTGGGCCGAAATCGTAAAAGCGTATAAGCCGAAATGTGATTGTCCGGAAGGGTGTTGTGGTGACGATTGCTGTAAAGACGGTTTCTGTACCTGTTCCTGCAAGATGAAAGTGCACGCACGTACATCAGCGTGGAACATGACTATTTTCGACGCGTACGTGAATATGCTTCGTTCACAAACGGAAGCTATGTCGGCCGCTATTGCCGGTGTAGACTCCATGACGGTATTGCCTTATGACGACGCATTCAAAACGCCGGATGAATTTTCGGAGCGTATCGCGCGCAATCAGCAGCTGTTGTTGAAGGAAGAGTGTCATTTTGACAAAGTGGTAGACCCGGCAGCCGGGTCGTACTATATTGAAACATTGACACAATCGTTGGCTGACGCAGCCTGGAAATTGTTCCTCGAAGTAGAAGGCAAAGGCGGATTTGCTGCTGTAGCAAATAGCGGTGATGTTCAGAGCGCAGTAAACGAGTCGAATGCGGCTCGCCGTAAGATGGTGGCTACACGTCGCCTGAGTCTGCTCGGAACAAATCAATATCCGAACTTTACGGAAAAGGCAGGCGCGAAAGTAGAATCTTCGGAATGCGGTTGTGGTTGCGGTTGCGAAGGTGGTGCAATAGCGAAGCTTGATTTTGCCCGCGGAGCATCCGACTTTGAAACGCTTCGCTTTGCAACGGAAAAGAGCGGTAAGACACCGAAAGTATTTATGCTTACGATTGGAAATCTTGCGATGCGTCTGGCCCGTTCGCAGTTCTCTTCGAATTTCTTTGCCTGCGCAGGATATGAGATTATTGATAATCTGGGATTTGAAACAGTTGAGGCCGGTGTGAAAGCCGCGCGCGACAAAAAAGCCGATATCATCGTGCTTTGTTCAAGTGATGACGAATACGTAACTTTCGCACCGGAAGCACATCAGCTGATCGGAGGAAAAGAACTCTTTGTAGTCGCGGGAGCTCCTGCGTGTATGGACGACCTGAAAGCTGCGGGCATTGAGTATTTCATTAGTATGAAGAGCAATGTGCTTGAGACTTTACAGATGTTTAATCAAAAGTTAATTCCTTAATCAGTATGAAACCAGATTTTAAAAATATAGATATTAAGACCGGTTTTGCAGCAACGAATGCTGCAGAATGGGTTAAATCCAATGGCATTGGAGCCGATTGGAATACGCCTGAACAAATTCAGGTAAAGTCCGTATACACAAAGGAGGACCTTAATGGAATGGAACATTTGTACTACGCGGCAGGTCTGCCTCCATATCTGCGAGGGCCTTATAGCGGAATGTATGCGATGCGTCCGTGGACGATCCGTCAGTATGCCGGATTTTCTACAGCGGAAGAATCAAACGCGTTTTATCGTCGTAACCTCGCATCGGGACAAAAAGGTCTTTCCGTAGCCTTCGACCTTCCGACACATCGCGGCTACAATGCCGATAATCCCCGGGTAGTAGGTGATGTGGGAAAAGCCGGTGTTTCTATCTGTTCTCTTGAAGATATGAAAGTTTTGTTCGACGGTATACCTTTGAGCAAAATGTCGGTTTCCATGACGATGAACGGAGCCGTTCTTCCTATTCTTGCGTTTTATATAAATGCAGGGTTAGAACAGGGAGCTAAACTTGAAGAAATGGCCGGAACGATCCAGAATGATATTCTGAAAGAATTTATGGTGCGTAATACCTATATCTACCCACCTGAATTTTCGATGCGTATCATTGCTGATATTTTCGAATATACATCGCAGAAAATGCCGAAGTTCAATTCAATTTCAATTTCCGGATACCACATGCAGGAAGCCGGTGCTACGGCAGATATCGAGATGGCTTATACGCTTGCTGACGGTATGGAATACCTGCGTGCGGGAATTAATGCGGGCATCGATGTGGACGCTTTCGCACCGCGTTTGTCGTTCTTCTGGGCAATCGGTATGAATCACTTTATGGAGATTGCGAAGATGCGTGCAGCGCGTATGTTATGGGCGAAAATCGTGAAAAGTTTCGGAGCTAAAAATCCGAAATCATTAGCTTTACGTACACATAGTCAGACATCCGGATGGTCACTGACGGAACAGGATCCGTTTAATAATGTCGGGCGTACATGTGTAGAAGCAATGGCCGCTACATTAGGGCATACACAGTCTTTGCATACAAACGCGTTAGACGAAGCGATTGCTTTGCCTACGGACTTCTCGGCTCGTATTGCGCGTAATACGCAGATTTACATTCAGGAAGAAACGCAGATCTGTAAAGAAATCGACCCATGGGGAGGTTCTTTTTATGTTGAAACGCTTACAAACGAACTGGTACATAAAGGTTGGGCATTGATACAAGAGATAGAAAGTATGGGAGGAATGGCGAAAGCGATTGAGACAGGCCTTCCGAAAATGCGTATCGAAGAAGCGGCAGCCCGTACACAGGCGCGTATTGATTCGGGTGTTCAGACTATAGTTGGTGTAAACAAATATCGTTTGGAAAAAGAAGATCCGATTGATATTCTCGAAATTGATAATACGGCAGTTCGCGAACAGCAAGTTACCCG
The DNA here is from genome assembly GCA_031285685.1 of Tannerella sp. Lineage (GTDB taxonomy): Bacteria > Bacteroidota > Bacteroidia > Bacteroidales > Tannerellaceae > Tannerella. Next base: position 1,611 of record JAITVS010000367.1, on the reverse strand, counting down.
CTTGAAAGAATTGCGTGCAAACCGTGATGAAGCAGCCGTACAAAAAGCGTTAGCCGATATTACGGAATGTGCCGGAACGAAAAACGGCAACCTGCTCGAATTGGCTGTTAAAGCTGCCGGACTTCGCGCTTCATTGGGAGAGATATCTGACGCCTGCGAAGAAGTTGCGGGACGTTATAAAGCAATCATCAGAACAATATCAGGAGTGTATTCATCAGAAACAAAAAACGACAGCGACTTCAAGAAGGCCTGCGAACTGGCTGAAGAATTTGCGAAGAAAGAGGGACGTCAACCTCGTATTATGATAGCGAAAATGGGGCAGGACGGTCATGACCGTGGTGCCAAAGTGGTTGCGACAGGTTATGCGGACTGCGGATTTGATGTGGATATGGGACCCTTGTTCCAGACTCCCGAAGAGTCGGCTCGTCAGGCTGTAGAAAACGATGTGCATGTGTTAGGTGTATCATCTCTTGCTGCAGGTCATAAGACGCTTGTCCCTCAGGTGATAGAAGAGTTGAAAAAACTCGGACGTCCGGATATTCTTGTGGTAGCAGGCGGTGTTATTCCCGCTCAGGATTATGACTTTCTTTACAAAGCAGGAGTAGCGGCGATCTATGGTCCCGGAACTTCCGTAGCCAAAGCAGCATGTCAGATCCTTGAAATTTTGTTAGGGGAGTAAATTCTGTTTACATACTAATCGAAAGCGGCTGTTCCGGAGGGGATAGTCGCTTTTTATCTGGAAACATCCGCCATTTTTCCTGCAAAGCGAATGGATTAAAACTGTGTTGTAAAACAGATTTTCAAAATTTGATGATAGGTTATATTTTTATAAATTTGGGAACTTTTATTTTTATGTGAAACTAAAGAAGTAACCTTACTGGCGATTATGTTTTATTATGCCGAAATCTGACAATATAGATCAGCTGTTTCTTAAAATTGCACTTAAGAATGATGAGAGTGCTTTCCAAATATTATTCCTTGAATTTTTCTCGTCGCTTTGCGTGTTTGCCCACAGATATATAGAATCCTGGGAAGCATGTGAAGATATAGTGCAGGATACTTTTTTTAAAATATGGAAAAATCGTAAAGATATAGATGTAAATACCTCCGGCAGAAATTTTTTAATTACGTGTGTGAGGAATAATTGTATTGATTATTTACGCAGAAAGGACCTGGAGGCATTGTGGCAACAAAAGGAAGCGCTGAGCCATCCGGCATTTGTGTCGGAAGATGTTTATTCCACCAGAGAGTTGGAAGAAATGTTGAATGCGTCCCTTTTGCGTCTGCCGGAGAATATACGTTACGTATTTGAGCAGAACCGTTTTGAAGGAAAAACATATATGGAAATAGCGACAGAGCAGAATATTTCGGTTAAAACGGTAGAAGCCTATATGACAAAAGCATTAAAGCAATTACGTGTCGATTTAAAGGATTTTTTACCATTGATGTTACTTTTTTTATAAAAAGATGATTTTTTTATAGGGTATTTCTTTGTTTATACGTCTATGTTATAAAAAAGATAAAATCGTAGACATGCAAACCCAACATATTATTGCTTATCTGGAAAATAAACTATCTCCTGAGGACAGACGCGCCTTTGAAAATTTGTTG
>JAITVS010000333.1 GCA_031285685.1 Tannerella sp. | reverse complement strand
AACCAATACCGCCCCATTGATAATAAGAAAATTTGCATAAGTGGCCGGTAGCCGTTCACCCTCCCATATTACTTTGTCAGCCATGGGTAATGGAATTAACTGATACGGCTTTTCGTCCGTAGTGCGGAATGCTTTCAATTCTGCTTCCATAGCCTGCAGTTCTTCAAAATGTTCATCTTCTTCATCGGTACATTGTACATAGGCAATGGTTTTTTCGTCGCAAAAGCGGGCCAAAGTATCTATATGGCTGTCCGTATCATCTCCGGCAAGATAACCGTTTTCGAGCCACAGAATCCGCTTCAACCCGAATATGTCTTTCAAATGATATTCCAGTTGCTCTTTATTCAGATATTCGTTCCGGTTTACCGATGCCAGACACTCCACAGTCGTCAGCAATGTTCCTTTACCATCGGATTCGAGGCTTCCTCCTTCCAGAACAATTGGCTGCATATTTACAACATCGATATCTTTATTAAAAGTGTTTGTCTGTGCAAGCACCCGTGTGATCAGGTTATCGTAGTTAGCGGCGAACTTCATTCCCCAGCCGTTGAACACAAAATCATAGACAGTCGGTTTTCCGTCAGTGAAGACGGTAATGCCTCCATGATCACGGGCCCATGTATCATTCGTTTCCATCTCGCGGAAAATGATATTGTCATAATTTATTTCTCCGAGCCGGCGACGGACTTCCGATTCGTCAACACAGACAATGAGCAGTTTTTCCCGTTTCACAACTTCTTGTGCGATTGAAACAAAACATTCCGTTACCTCATCGAGGATTGGCGCCCAATCCGTTTGTGCATGCGGCCACGTTAACTGAACGGCGCTTTGAGGATACCATTCCGCAGGAAATATATATTTTTCATCCATCGATATTCAAATTATAAGCGGAACAAAAATACAAAAAACATACAGATTTTGTGTTCTAATTTGTTAAATGATTATCTTTGTACCTCATATAATACGTATAATAACAGAAAAAAATGAAAGAAAAATATTTCAGATATTCCCTTATCGCGTTGATCCTGATCTTGGGTTGGCTTGTTGTGAGTGGATTATGGTCGTTTGTGAATGGTTTGCTGGGAGCATTCACATTGTATGTACTTGTGCGCGGACAGATGAAACACCTGACGGAAACGCGAAAGATGAAAAGCGTTTTTGCCGCTATGCTGATTTTACTGGAAGTAGTAGCCTGTGTGTTTGTTCCGTTGTATTTTCTGGTCTGGGTACTTATTGAAAGGATACAGGATGTAAATGTGGATGTTTCAGAGTCAATAAATACCATAAAACATTTTATTGCATTAATACAGGAGAAAACCGGATATGATGTGTTGAATATCAATAATATAGAGACTGCTACGACTTATGTGACCCGGGCGCTTCAGGTCATAATCAGCCAGGTTAGCGGATTGGTGATTACAACAGTAGTGATGGTCTTTTTGTTGTATTTTATGTTGATAAGCAGGAAAAGCATGGAATCGTATGCTTATAGTTTGCTGCCGTTCAATGAAGATAATAAGCATACCGTAATGGGAGAAATTCACAATATGGTACGTTCTAATGCGATCGGAATACCATTATTAGCCATTATACAAGGTTTGGTCGCGCTTATTGGTTATTGGGCCGCAGGAGTGCCAAGCCCTGTTCTGTTTGGCGTATTGACTGCATTTTCTACCATTATCCCAATTGTGGGAACAGGTATCGTCTGGTTTCCTCTCGTTGTTTATATGGCTCTTATGGGTAACTGGGTTGCAGCAGTAGGTCTTTTGATATATTGCGTAGTTATTTTGACAAATATTGATAATGTGATACGTTTTATTCTTCAGAAGAAACTGGCTGATACACATCCGTTGATAACTGTTTTCGGAGTAATCCTGGGACTTAAGATATTTGGATTCTGGGGCGTGATTTTCGGCCCGTTGCTGATGTCAATGTTTTTCCTGCTTGTCAATATTTTCAAGAAGGAATATCTTGATAGTGATAAGTAAACGATGAAAGAACTTGTTCAGTATATATCGTCTATATCTTTTGTCGGAATTATAGAGTCTGCCGGTACTATTGCTTTTGCTATCAGTGGAGTCAGGCTTGCGGCTGCGAAGGAGTTCGATTGGTTCGGAGCTATTGTTGTCGGTTTTGTAACGGCAATCGGTGGTGGTACCGTACGCGATTTGCTTCTGGATGTGACACCGTTCTGGATGCTTAATCCGATATATTTGATTTGCTCGGTGATCGGATTTATTATTGTAATGATTTTTAGTAAGAGGCTGGTACGGTTAGATACTCCGTTTTTTATTTTCGATACGATCGGATTGGCTTTGTTTGTTGTGGTTGGGGTAGAAAAAACCGTACAACTTGGTTATCCTTTCTGGGTTGCAATCATCATGGGAACAATCACCGGGATTATCGGTGGTGTGATACGTGATGTATTTATCAATGAGATCCCTCTTGTTTTTCGTAAGGAAATTTATGCGCTCGCATGTGTTTTCGGGGGATTGGTTTACTGGTTGTGTTACAGCCTGAATTTTTCGGCGATTGTTTGTGAAATAGTAACGTCGGTAGCCATATTTGTTGTTCGCGTGCTTGCGGTGAAATATCAGTGGGGATTACCAAAAATGAAAAATCAGTAGAACTTTTTTGACATTTTGTTTGTTCGTTTAAAAATAAACCGTACATTTGTCACCGGAATAAATCGGAAAACGGATTTTTATATGAGACATTTGATGATAAATACAAATTGGTGGTGCTTACAATGTATTCATTGTGAGTAGCTTGGCGTATGTATTTATCTGAATAATCAATAAGTGGATTAAAAAAAGGCCTGTCGTACTCACGACAGGCCTTTTTTGTGACCATTTGTGTAGAAACAGAATAATTTTAACCAATAAATAAGAAAAGAAAATGAATTACCAGGTAGATGAAAAAGGTTATTACGGCCGCTTCGGAGGCGCGTATATTCCGGAAATCCTGCACCAGTGTGTGGAAGACTTACAGAATACTTATCTGAAAGTATTGGAAAGCGACTCATTTAAAAAAGAGTATCATAGTTTGCTTCGTGATTATGTCGGGCGTCCGTCCCCGCTATATTTTGCAAAGCGGTTAAGTGAAAAGTACGGTTGTAAAATTTTTCTTAAACGTGAAGACCTGAATCATACGGGCGCACATAAGATTAATAATACGATCGGACAGATTTTGATAGCCCGGAGCATGGGAAAGACACGTATTATAGCAGAGACGGGTGCCGGTCAGCATGGTGTGGCCACAGCTACGGTATGCGCACGGATGAATATGCCGTGTGTTGTTTATATGGGAAAGACCGATGTCGAACGTCAGCGGCCAAACGTGGAGAAAATGCAGATGCTTGGCGCTACGGTTGTACCGGTACTATCCGGGAATATGACATTAAAAGATGCTACCAATGAGGCTATACGTGACTGGTGTTGTCATCCTTCGGATACATATTATGTCATTGGTTCTATAGTGGGGCCTCATCCTTATCCTGATATGGTGGCCCGTTTGCAATCGGTTATAAGTGAGGAGATCAAATGGCAATTAGAAGAAAAGGCCGGTCGCGACTATCCGGATTATCTGATGGCATGTGTAGGGGGCGGGAGTAATGCTGCAGGAACAATTTATCATTATCTCAATGATGAACGTGTCCGGATCGTATTGGCCGAAGCAGCCGGAGAAGGAATTTTTTCAGGGAAAAGTGCGGCAACCATACATTTAGGGAGGGAAGGTATTATTCATGGCGCGCGGACGCTTGTGATGCAAAATGAAGACGGGCAAATCGAAGAACCCTATTCGATATCCGCAGGTCTTGATTATCCGGGCATTGGGCCTATTCATGCAAATTTATTGGAAACGAAACGGGCAGAATTTTTTGCCGTAAACGATCAGGAAGCAATGGATGCCGTTTTTGAACTGACACGTTCCGAAGGTATTATTCCCGCTCTAGAAAGTGCGCATGTGCTGGGTGTACTTCCTAAAATAAAATTTAAACCGGAAGATATTGTGGTATTGACGGTTTCCGGTCGCGGAGATAAAGACATGGAGACCTATTTGTCATTTTGCGGAGAATAAAGAGTGATGAATGTTGAACTTTAATTTTTGAGTGATGTATCAATTTAAAACCAGATGTAAAAAATTATTAGGTGATCTGCATACGCCGGTTAGCTTGTATCTGAAGCTTCGGGATATTTATCCGAAGTCGGCGTTGTTGGAAAGTTCCGATTTTCACGGGAATGAGAATAGTCTTTCGTTTATCGCTCTTTGTCCGCTGGCAAGCATCGGCATAAACTCCGGGAAATCAACGAGCCTATATCCTGAAGGAGAAGAGGTTGTCAGGCTTCTGAACAATGAGTATTCCGTATCGGATGCATTGAATGATTTCCTGAACCGGTTTTCAGTAGAAGGAGATGATAAAGATTATTGCGGATTATTCGGCTATACAGCTTTTGATGCCGTGCGTTATTTTGAAAATATTCCGGTGATGGAATATCATCATAAAGATACGGATGCACCTGACATGCATTATATTCTGTACAAATATATGCTTGTGTTCAACCATTTTCAAAATGAGCTAACCCTTATTGAGTTGTGTCGTGAAAAAGAGGAGAGTCATTTAAATGAGATTGAGGCGTTGATAGAAAACAGGAATTATGCTTCATACGACTTCCGGACAGTGGGTGAGTGTACTTCTCCTGTCACTGATGAGGAGTATAAAGCGATGGTGCGTCAGGGAATACGGCATTGTTTGCGTGGTGATGTATTTCAGATTGTGTTGAGCCGTCGTTTTGAACAGCCTTATATCGGGGATGATTTTAAAGTTTACCGTTCTTTACGAAGCATTAATCCGTCGCCTTATCTGTTTTATTTTGATTTTGGAGGTTTCCGGATTTTCGGTTCATCTCCGGAAACCCATTGTAAAATTGAAAACGGACGGGCCAGTATTGATCCGATTGCAGGGACGGCTTTCCGTTCGGGAAATGTAGCATTAGATAAGCAGCGTGTTGAAAATCTGGTAAATGATCCGAAGGAAAATGCAGAGCATGTAATGCTTGTCGATCTGGCACGTAATGATTTAAGCCGTAATGCCCGTCATGTGAAGGTTGATTTTTATAAAGAAGTGCAGTATTACAGCCATGTAATGCATCTTGTATCGCGGGTAAGCGGTGATATAAACAGGGATGGAAATTCCATAAAAACGTTTATCGATACGTTTCCGGCAGGAACACTGAGTGGCGCTCCGAAAGTGCGTGCGATGCAGCTTATAACAGAGATAGAGAAGCATAATCGCGGAGCATATGGCGGATGTATCGGTTTCATCGGCTTTAACGGAAATTTGAATCAGGCTATAACCATACGATCGTTTGTCAGCCGTAGTAATGTTCTGTATTATCAGGCTGGCGCCGGTATTGTGGCGAAAAGCAATGACGAACGTGAACTGCAGGAAGTTAACAGTAAACTCGGAGCATTAAATAAAGCGATACGTGAAGCGGAGAAGTTACGGTATTAGTGAACTAAATTTTAAATCTTAAGTAAATTATGAAGTGTTTATTATTAGATAATTATGATTCATTTACGTATAATCTGCATCACATCCTGGTGGAATTAGGTGTTGATACGGATGTGCGTCGTAATGACAGGATATCATTGGAAGAAGTAGAGGTTTACGATAAAATCATTTTATCTCCCGGTCCCGGAATACCTTCGGAAGCCGGATTGTTATTGCCTCTTATAAAAAAGTTTGCATCGACAAAATCAATCTTGGGCGTTTGCCTTGGAGAGCAGGCTATCGGAGAAGCCTTCGGAGCGAAGCTTCTGAACCTGAAGGATGTGTATCATGGCGTTTGTTCCGATATCCGTATATTGGTAAAAGACAAGTTATTCGATGGCCTGGAGCCTGGTTTTCGTGCCGGACGTTATCATTCGTGGGTGGTTTCGAAAGATGAATTACCCGAATGTTTTGAAATTACGGCTGTTGATGCTGAAGCCGGATATATAATGGGTATACGTCACCGTCAGTATGATGTGAGAGGCGTACAGTTTCATCCTGAATCAGTCTTAACTCCGCAGGGGAAAAAGATGATTGAAAACTGGGTGAGGGGAAATTAAAAATTAAAAATGAAGAATTGATGGTTTTCGTCCTTAAATCTTCATTAAGTTAGGACGCAGTTATTTTTGGTTCTTTTTTATCAAGAAAAAGAATAATCAATTTTAAAACAATAAATAAAATGAAAGATCTATTATATCATCTTTTTGAACATCGTTATTTGGGACGTGAAGAAGCGCAAAAGATTCTGGTAGATATTGCTGAAGGAAAGTATAATAACGAACAGATCTCCGCGCTGATCACCGTTTTTCTGATGCGAAGCATCTCTGTTGACGAATTAGCCGGATTCCGTGATGCCTTGTTATCCATGCGTGTACCGGTTGATTTATCGGAGTATAAACCGATCGATATTGTGGGTACGGGAGGAGACGGAAAGAATACTTTTAATATAAGCACTACATCCTGTTTTGTGCTGGCAGGTGCAGGGTATAACGTGGTAAAGCATGGCAATTATGGTGCAACATCGGTAAGCGGTGCAAGTAATGTGATAGAGCAACATGGTGTTAAGTTTACGAAAGATGTCGGCAAATTACGCGAATCACTGGATGTCTGCCGTTTTGCGTACCTCCATGCTCCGTATTTTAATCCTGCAATGAAAGTTGTAGCTCCGATACGGAAGAGCTTGGGTGTACGTACGTTTTTTAATCTTCTCGGGCCTTTGGTAAATCCGGTTATGCCTGCCTATCAGTTGCTTGGCGTTTATAACTTACCGTTGTTCCGTCTTTATAGTTATACGTATCAGGCAAGTGGTACGCGCTTTGGCGTGGTTCATAGCATGGACGGCTATGATGAGATATCTCTTACTTCGGAATTTAAAGTAGCTATGCCCGAAAAAGAAAAAGTGTATTCTCCGGAGATGTTGGGAATGAAACGTTACAAAGGAGAAGATTTGTGGGGGGGCAACACCCCGGAGGCGGCATCGGAAATATTTGATGCGGTATTAAATAATACTGCGACCGAAGCACAACGTGACAGTGTATTGGTGAATTCTGCTTTTGCTATTCAGGTTATGTGTCCGGAGAAGAGTATAGAAGAGTGTCTTGATGAATCCCGGGAGTCATTACAAAGCGGCAATGCTTTGAATGTATTGAAGAAGTTTATAGCAGTAAATGGGTAGTTCTAATTGAAATTATTATGGATATATTAGAAACGATTATAGCGAATAAGCGATTGGAGGTGGTGCGGCAGAAGGAAGCTGTTCCGTTGGAATTATTGCTTAATTTTGGTTCAAAGCGCTTGGATAGTAAGACTGTATCTATGCGGCGTTCGCTGGAACAGTCACAGTCAGGTATTATTGCCGAATTTAAGCGGCGTTCGCCCTCAAAAGGGTGGTTGCACCCCAATGCGAAAGTAAAAGAGGTTGTTCCGGCTTATGAAAAGGGAGGGGCTTCGGCCTGTTCTGTTCTGACCGATAGCGATTTTTTCGGCGGCTCATTTACGGACTTACAGCGTGCGCATTCACTTGTGAAATTACCGCTTTTGCGTAAGGATTTTATCATTGACGAGTATCAATTGTATCAGGCGCGTGTGATGGGTGCCGATGCTGTACTACTGATTGCTGCATCCCTGACAAAAGAAGAATGTAAGCGATTGGCAGCAATAGCTCATCAACTGGAACTGGAAGTATTGCTGGAAGTGCATAGCGAAGATGAATTGTCCCGGTTAAACGAACATATTGACATGCTGGGTGTGAATAACCGTCATTTAGGGACATTTCACACGGATGTTGAAAATTCATTCCGGCTGATAGAACATATGAAATCGGAAGCCGGAGAAGGACGTGAGGCTCCGTTGTTTATTTCTGAAAGTGGAATATCCGAGACAAAAGTAGTTAAAAGGCTCCGTGATGCCGGTTTTCGTGGTTTCTTGATGGGAGAGATTTTTATGAAAACGGAAAATCCCGGAGAGACATTAGTACGGTTTATTAAAAAAATGACGGATGAAGGAAATGAAAATAAAAGTTTGCGGGATGCGTGATCCGGAGAATATACGCCATATTGAAGCATTCGATGTGGATTTTATCGGATTTGTTTTTTATGCGAAATCGCCGAGATACGTTCTAGCAGATAACGATTCCGTAGAAGCGATCCGTCAATGTATAAAACCGAAGGTTGGCGTATTTGTGAATGAAACATTGGAACAGATGCTTGAAAAAGCTGAATTATATCAATTAAGCTTTTTACAGCTGCATGGAAATGAAACTTCAGATTTGTGCGGGGAGTTGCGGCAACGGGGATATTCTGTTATCAAAGCGTTTTCCGTTGCGTCGGTAGACGACATTAGAAAAACGGAGAATTATCCGGGTTGCTGTGATTATTTTTTGTTTGATACGAAATGTGCGGGCTACGGAGGCTCCGGGAATTGTTTTGACTGGTCGCTTTTAGATGCATATAATGGCAATACGCCGTTTTTATTGAGTGGCGGATTGTCTCCTGACTGTGTACTTGAAATAAAACAACTACGGCATTCCGGATTTGCAGGAATAGACCTGAACAGTGGATTTGAAATATCTCCTGCGATAAAAGACACGGGAAAACTGAAAGACTTTATAACAGAGATCCGTAAATCAAATATCGGATGAGCTTTTATTGCTTACCGGTTTGATACAACGGACAGAAATTTACAGATGAATTAAAAATGACAATAATCTAAAATCAAATCTTATGAACAGAATTAATAAATTGTTTGAGACAGGAAAGAAAGACTTGCTTTCCATTTATTTTTGTGCCGGGTATCCGGAGGTGAATAATACGGTAGATGTGATACGAACATTGGAAAAAAACGGGGTTGATATGATCGAAATCGGAATTCCTTTCAGTGATCCGATGGCTGATGGGGTCGTTATTCAGAATGCAGCGACCCAGGCTTTGAAAAATGGTATGTCGTTGCACTATCTTTTTGATCAACTGAAAGATATACGTGATGATGTGAAAATGCCTTTACTGTTTATGGGATATCTTAATCCGATTATGCAATACGGATTTGAAAATTTCTGCAAATCATGCAATGAGTGTGGAATAGACGGTTGTGTTATTCCGGATTTACCTTTCGAAGATTATATAAATGATTTTAAACCTGTCGCAGATCAATATGGAATTAAGGTCGTTATGCTGATCACCCCGGAAACGTCCGAAGATCGTATCCGTTTGATAGATGAGCAGACCGATGGATTTATTTATATGGTTTCGTCTGCTGCGACTACAGGTGCGCAGCAATCGTTTGATGAACAGAAACAAGCCTATTTTCATCGTATCAATTCCATGTCATTACGAAATCCCCGGATGGTAGGATTCGGAATAAGCAATAAAGAGACATTCCGTGCGGCATGTGACAATGCTTCGGGTGCGATTATCGGAAGTAAATTTGTAACTCTTCTCGGAGAAAATAAATCTCCGGAAATCGCTATGAAGAAATTGCTTGCAGTATTGTGAAAACATCTGATTTTACATTATCACTAATTGATATAAAATAAAAATCGTAGCAGGATTTATATTTATTAGTGATAATGTTTTGCTTTTTTATAGAATCTTTGTATAATTGCATATAAAAACGCATAAGTATGAAACCTATACAATTATTCAGAATTATTTTGCTCGGACTATTAAGTGTTGTTTTGTTTGCTTGTAATTCTATTGATGATGATAACAATAAACCCGGGAATCCGGAAAATGGTGAAAACAATGGAGAGGAGAGCTCTTTACAGATCGGGGAGGTAAGGATTAAAGCCTATCCTAATGATGATAATAAGATTTCGTTTGTTGCGGTTGCCGACAAAATCCTTATTGACTGGGGAGATGGGACTACGGAAGAATTCGCACCGAACGGAGGATCATCCAAAGAGTTTATTCATGAATATGTGAACCAAAATCCTCAGAATATAACAATCCGGACTGAAGGAATGAAAGCGTTTGGTGCTTATACACTTGTGAGTGTGCTTGAAATAGCTCAAACTTTTGGGTATCTGGAGGAAGTCCGTTTCGGGGAATGCCCTCATTTGGAAGAGGTCATTATCCGTCATCATGATTTGAACTTGTTTGATATGGAGAGTGCTAACTCATTGACTCTGCTGGACTGCAGTTATAATAAACTATCTGTTTCGGCATTAAATGAGTTATTTAACTCGCTTCCTTCTGTAGATGAAGGTATTGTTATCTATAAAGAAAATACAGGCAGTGACGCATGTGATATAAACATCGTCTTGTCTAAAGGATGGACTGTGCGGGGATCTCTTCCGGAAGAAGATCTTTCTATCGATGAGATTGATGACGAGTCGCTTTTAGCTTATGCAACTTCTTGTTTTACCGGATTCGGAGAGTTTTTAAAGCAGGTATATTTAATTGAAGCATTGTATTCCAATACGGTTGAGTCAGAGAATAACATGCTTTATAGATACATGGATCTTTATAATCATCAGGTTAATCCGTCAAATTCTTTAGTTTCGGACTTATGGGGTCAATCTTATGCTGTAATAAGTCCTTTAAATCGCGTTTTAGATATGATGAGGAGAAGGACAAAGAAAGATCTTTTTTCTGATTATATATATACGGCTCAGGTTTTAAGAAGTTATGCTTATTTTATATTGATAGATTATTGGGGTGATGTGCCCTATGTTGATGAAACAATATATAATAATATGGACGCATTGATGCAAATAAAAAGGACTGATAAAGGACAAATTTTGGAACTGCTGATAGGACAATTGCTTGAAGCAGAAGCGAAGCTTCCTGAATATGAAGCTGAAAATGTTTTGTCAAAATCATATGCCCGGTTGTTATTGGCTAAAATATATACTTATCAGGGAAATCATTCGAAAGCATTGGAGTATACGGCAAAAATAATTGAGAGTGGTCAATTCGGTCTTTCTCCGGATTATCCGGATATATTTGAAAATAGTGAGAATAAGGAGTATTTAACACAGTTTCTTTCTGTTTATGACACAAATAAGCAGTGGGTGGAATTAATAAAAAAAGGAAAACACTCGCCATATGCCAGGTATGCGGAAGTTTTGTTATTGGCTTCCGAAAATAATCTTAGAGCCGGAAATGTTCAGGAGGCGATCCGTTATCTGAATCAGTTAAGAAACCGGAATGGCCGCTCTGTAGCGGATATGAACATGTCAATCTCAGATATAGAAGATTTTATTATAGAGGAATATAAACTGGACATGGGTAAAGAAGGGCTCTGTTTTTTTGCGTTGAAACGATTTGGAAAAGCGGAAAGGATTCTTGAAATAGAAACCTTCAGAACTTTATTGCCGATACCCATCAATGAAATATATATGAATCCGAATATCACTCAGAATATCGGGTATGAGTAAAAAAACGATTAATGTAATTGAAAGTTATGCAAGAATGTGAAAATTTTATCTTGGTTATATTCGGAGCATCCGGTGATCTTACCTGGCGTAAACTGATACCGGCGCTGTATGATATGTATTACCAGTCGCTGATGCCCGAAAAATTCAGGGTTCTGGGTGTAGGTCGCGCTTCATTGAGTGATGATGATTTTCGAAAGAAAATGTCTGAAGGTCTGGAACAGTTTATTCCGTCTAATTTTTATGTGCAGGATAAAATTGATCAATTTCTCGGGCATCTGCATTATCATGTTATGGATACGAATAAGCCGGATGATTATGCCGGACTGAAAGAAAATCTCGAGTCTTTTTCGGATAATGTCGCATGTGATGCAAATTATCTGTATTATTTTGCAATACCTCCTTTTATGTATGCGCCTGTAGCCGGTTATCTTCACGATGAGGGACTTACATGTAGCGATAACGGATGGAAGCGTGTGATCGTAGAGAAGCCGTTCGGGCATGATTATAATAGCGCCATTGATCTGAATAAAGAACTTCTCCGGTATTTTGAGGAAGAACAAATCTACCGTATTGATCATTATCTGGGAAAAGAAACTGTGCAGAATATATTGGTTACACGCTTTTCGAACGGAATTTTTGAACCGTTATGGAATCGGAATTATGTTGAATATGTGGAGATTACTTCTTCAGAATCGATCGGGGTCGGTTCGCGTGCCGGATATTATGAAACAGCGGGAGCTTTACGTGATATGATACAGAATCATATGTTGCAACTGTTGGGTATTGTTGCAATGGAGCCCCCTGTCTCGTCGGATGCCGATGCCATACGAAACGAAATGTTAAAGGTCTTCCAGTCCCTGCGGAGAATGACAAAAGAGGAAGTGCCTGACTATGTGATACGCGGACAATACATATCGTCCATGGTGCGTAGTGTTGTTATGCCGGCGTACCGTGAGGAGAAAGGCGTTGATCCTGTTTCAAAGACTGAAACGTATGTGGCATTGAAATGTTTTATTGATAATTGGCGATGGAGTGGGGTGCCTTTTTATATACGTACCGGAAAGTGTCTGCCGACGCGTGTTACGGAAGTTGTTATTCATTTTCGTCCGAATCCGCATAAGATATTCGCACAAAAAAACGGATTGGATAATATCGGAAATAAATTGATTATACGAATCCAGCCGGATGAAGGTTTGGTTCTTAAATTCGGTATGAAAGTACCGGGAACAGGATTCCGGGTGGATCAGGTGAGTATGGATTTTCGTTATTCTTCACTCAATGAGGAACATATTCCGGATGCCTATGAACGGTTGATTTCGGACTGTATCGTCGGGGATGCAACTTTGTTTCAGCGTGGTGATGCGGTAGAAACGACATGGCAGTACGTTCAGCCGATACTCGATGCCTGGGAAGAAAATAAGTCGATCCCGGTTTATGGTTACCCTGCCGGTTCGTGGGGACCGGAGCAGGCGGAAGCTTTGCTGGTCAAAGACGGTTTTGAATGGCGTTATCCATGTAAAAACCTTACTTCGGACGATTCATATTGTGAATTATAGCAATGGAAATAAAAGTATATAAAACACCGGAAGAAACTTGCAGACAGTTGGCTGCATTGTTATCGGAAATGGTCTTAAAAAGGCAACAGGTAATCGATAGCGATTTGCCTGACTTGCAAAATAGGAAGATAAACGTTGCTTTATCGGGAGGATCAACGCCCAAATTGTTGTTTCGCATAATGGCTGAGGAATATCGGGATACGGATTGGTCTAAGGTGCATTTTTTCTGGGTTGACGAACGGATGGTTCCATGGAAAGATGCGGAGAGTAACTTCGGAGAGTTTTATCGTACGCTGGTTTCTGCAGGGGTAGTACCGGAAACTTCGTTGTTTCCGATCCGATTCGACGAAGATGAAACATTCGCGTTGTCCGAAACAGATGCGGCAATTCGGGCGAATGTACCGTTTACAGGTGGGTTTCCGCGTTTTGACCTCATCATACTCGGAATCGGCGAAGACGGTCATACCGCTTCCATCTTTCCCGATAATCTGAAATCGTTCAATAGTCCGGAAATTGTAGAAATAGCTGTTCATCCGCAAACAAAACAACATCGTATTACGTTGACGGGGAGAACGATCAACCATGCGGAAAATATCATTTTCCTTTGTACCGGAGCCGGAAAGAAAAGCATTTTGAATGAGGTTATAAACAAAAAGAATCAATTGCTTCCTGCAACCCATGTATCGCCGTTAAATGGTAATCTGACATTTTATCTGGATGAAGAGGCTTTTTAGAAATATTATTTTTATATAGTTTAATGATGGCTTTTGATACAACAAAAAGAGATTCTCAGGCAACTGATATAATTCCGGTCAGGGCGGATCAGTTTGATATGGACCGTTATGTAGCTTACGAAAGTGAGTTATTAAAAAAGACCCATGCTTTTATGAAATCCGCTTCGGGAGTGTTGGTTTATCGCAGGATGCGTGCTGCCGATGTTTTTTCTGCCGGTTGCCGTGATGTGCGCCGTTCACTGGAACTTCAGTTAGGTTGCTTGCAAAAAAGCATGGATTTTAATGCTGATATTCCGAACTTTCTGGAGCCGTGGTATGGTATCGGGGTTTGTGCTTCGGCTTATGGAATAGATTATATATGGAATGAAGGGCAGGCACCGGCTGTAGCCCCTGCTTTCGATACGGTCCATGAAGCGTTGCAATATTCCCCGTCTCCTATAGCAGAAACAACAATCGGCAAAGATGTGATGAATATGATAGATTACTTTCTGAATCAGACGAAAGGGAAATTACCGATCAGCTTCACGGATGCACAATCACCGTTGAATGTTTCTACCATGATTGTGAATAATACGAACCTGTTGATGGATACTTTGCTTGATCCGGATGCTGTCAGGGCGTTCTTAGATATCCTGGCGGATTTAACTATTGATTTCGCACAAAAACAACAGGCGTTGATTGGTGATTGTCTGGTGAATCCCGGACATGGTTTTGCTTCGGCCCGGAATTTTGAAGGATATGGTCAAAGCGATGATAACATCGTCATGTTATCAAATGAACAGTATATTGATTGTGCTTTGCCGTCTTTTGAGAAAGTCGGTCAAAAACTGGGAGGGGCAGTTTTGCATTCTTGTGGAAACTGGTCTGATAAAATACCGGTACTTCGGGAGATAAATACATTGCGAATGGTTGATGCCGCATTTTCTGCCGAGACGGATCCTCATCCGAATCCGGCATTGCCTTTTGTTGATGCGTTGGTTAATACCGGAATTGTTTTGAATGCACGCATCGTTGGCGGTTTGGATGTTATTGAAAAGACGGTCCGCACCTTATGGAGGCCGGGAATGAAACTGATTGTTGTAACTTATTGTTCTACGCCGGAAGAGCAGGAGCGGGCCTATCACTTAATTCATGAAATCTGCTCATAACCGGAAAAATAAAAAAGGTTTGATCAGTCACAGGGAAAATTCCCTGTTTGTATAGAAGCATTTACAGTCGTTTTTCCGTATACCTTCGGTCGGGACGCAGATATCCTGACATGGTTTTTTGTCGGATCCTTTGCCTGCGGATATATATCCCGGGTGAAGTACTCCTACACGATTACCCATACGCTGACGGGCACCCTTGTTTACCACAATTGTCATGTGTTTCTTTCCTGACATGACATGACGAAATCAGTATCCTATCTCATCCGGAAAGCCGACAATAGAAGAGAGCAGGTTTCTACTCCGCAAAGTAAAAACGTGCTCTCTTCATGATATCAACAAAGCTATTACTTCAACGGATCGAAATCACCGTTCTCCCAACCTATTGTTTGTTGCAACTTCGGATTTTGCTCAAAATGCTTACGGGCCAATCCTTGGAAGTAGTAGTTCTCTTTCACATCCCACTGATACGTTTCGTCAATTCTCCATATTTGTGTAGTGAAATACTTAAAGTAGTTCTTCGTCATTAAATCCGGATCGCTCTTTATCATCGTAATAAAGTCTCTCCGTGTCATAGAGGCATATTCTCCTTTCACCTGTATCTCAATTCTATTACGGGAATACCCCTTCATATCGGTGAATATTTTACGACGAAGCATATCCCAAAAACGTTTACCCTCATAAGCCAACTCTATCCGTCGTTCATAAAGAACGGCTTCTATCAGTTCCTGTTGGTTCATGCCGGCCTTTAATCCGTAAAGATTATCCTTATTGGCGGTGATACCCGCCCGTTTACGGATGTCCTTTAACACAGAGTATACCTCGTCTGACTTATTCCCGATCTCGGCAGCACACTCTGCAAGATTCAGCAAAACCTCGGCATAACGCATTTCAATCCAATCCATGTCGCCATGGTCTTTGGCTTCGGTTTCCGTCTTTTCCGGGATAGAGAATTTGCATGAGTAGAAGCCTGTGCCTGTAGGACTGTGTGTGTCTTCTCCACCTTTATACGTGTACATGCAACCATTAAACCATTCGGGCATACCATTCAATGGATATTCGGCACCATTATAAACAATGATATCATAAAAACGGGGATCGCGATTCAACCAGAACATTCCGGTAGCATCTGTAGCAGTTGGATCAAAGGCTTCTTTCACATCGTCGGTATTTACATATACTCCCGGCGCCGTACCATCGGCCATCGGAAATGCCAATACCATATCCAGCGTGGGCTGATGGTTACCAACCGCTCCTACCGAGAATTCCAACGGACGAAGGCCCGCCATGAAGTTATGTACGCGTACAGGATCCAAGAACCGGGTAGTGATCACTGTTTCAGAGGTTGTTTCCCGAGTCCAGATTTCACTATAAACAGGATGCAACGCCCGTTGTCCGTTGTCTGACAATTCTTTCTGTGCCGCCAGACAAGCGTCGTAGGCTGTTTGCCAACGGGTACGATCGTTGGCAGGATTGAATTGCTTGCTGGCATAGGTCAGCAACACACGCCCTTTGAAAGCCATGGCTGCTCCTTTAGTAATACGGCCGAAATCGGCATCACTCCAGATGCTGGGCAGAAACACGGCAGCCTTATCCAGATCGGCCACGATCTGATCTATACATTCTTTAGCAGTATGCCGGGTGACGTACAGATCGTCGCTGTGCCTGTCTTGTGGAACTAAAATCAGAGGTACACCGCCATAGATCTTAACCATCTGAAAATATTGATAAGCACGTAAGAAAAGAGCCTGAGCCTTGATGCGGTTTCTGACCTCTTCGGATAAGCTTCCCCCATCGATGCTGGTCAACAACACATTAAGCGTATATATTTTATCATAAGGCCAATATTCTTCCAACGGACCTTCTGCCGTAGCAACAGCCGTGAGCCGGCCATGAATAAAATCGCCGCCCCCATTGCCTTCATCGGTATATTTAGAATAGTCTCCATCGAAACCTGGCAGATTGTCTTTATAACATTTATCCAGAAAGGCCGTGGACAGGATCTCGCTGTTCCACGTCGCCTTTTCGGTAACGGCCGTTAAGTCGTCTTTATCCAATACAGTAGTACAACCGGTCAATCCGGTCAATACCATTACTGTGATTGCTATTCTATATTTTGATTTCATTATAATATTCATACTATTTTTATATGATTAGATTGATACATTCAAACCAAACGAAATGTTTCTCATAACCGGATAGTCTGAGATGCTGGTAGCTTCGGGATCCATCCACTTTACATTATCTTGCAACAGGAACAGATTCGTTCCATTTACAAAAAGTCTCACCTTGTCAACACCTATTCTCTGGATAAGTGTTTTTGGCAGGTCATAAGATATGGAAATGTTTTTGCAACGTAAGAAAGAGGCATTACGCACCCAGAAAGAAGATGCTTCATTATTCTTATATTGCTGAGCGCCGGGCATGGAAGCATTTATGTTCTCCGGAGTCCAATGGTCGTTGTAATACTTAAATGTACTGGTATGGGCATTAATACCATTACCACGGAAGTCCATCAACTTTTTATGTCCTGCCATACCTTGAAAGAAAATATCGAGCATAAATCCTTTCCACTTACCACCGATAGTAAAACCATAGGTGATGGGCGCTATTGTTTTCTCTATAATAACCTGCTGGTCATCGGTGGTAATGATACCGTCGGGGGTATCGCTTTCCGGTCCGCGAACATCTTTATATATTAACATACCCAAACCCGGCTTTTGCCCGAGGATTGTCATATTCGGATTGTCTTTCATGTATTGCTGCAGTTGTTCTTCTGTGCGGATCATGCCTACACATTCATATCCCCAGGTACGTCCCAGCGACTTTCCTATTTCCGATTTGTACGGACGGATGTTTTCTGCTTCATCCTTCTTAGACCACCAACTGTCGGCAAAACTAAAATTACCTCTCAGGTAATAATCCAGGTTGCCTACCCTGTCATTATATCCCAGCTCCATTTCGACGCCGCGTGACTTTACCTCCGAATAGTTTTCTTTGGGCAGAGATGCACCAAATGTGGTAGGTACGCTTACATTCAGGTTATCGAGGATGTCATACGTATGTCTGTAGAAGTACTCAAAACTGAAATCCACTTTATTGTTAAACCAACGGCTATCAAAGCCAATGTTGTATGAAGCTGATTTTTCCCAGGTAAGTTGCGGATTAGGAACTTCTTTGGGCTCCAAGCCATAGGACAGGGCGTTGAATACAGCTCCGGCAGTGATGCCGTAACGGGCCATCCACTGCCAACCGCCAATCGCGTCGTTACCCAATGTCGCTATAGAGCCACGAAGTTTCATATAGTCGATAAACTTGATATTCTCCGCGAAGAACGGTTCGCTGGAAATACGCCACCCGGCTGATACCGACGGGAAGAATCCCCACCGTTGGGCGGGAGCGAACTTCGTTGATCCGTCTACACGGAAAGCACCTTCCAGCAGATACTTGTCCGAATAGGCATAGTTTAAACGTCCGACATACGACAGACGTCCGCTCTCGCCCACAGATCCGGCACCTACAATAGATTCGGATGCGTCACCACTGGCGCCGAAGAACTCAGGCATTTCCCAAGTGATGAGTTTATTACGCTGTGCATCAAATTTTTCGTTTTCGCCCTCGGACTGCTCGTAAACAAACAGGGCTCCTAAGTCGTGATCACCAAAGGTGCGATTATAGGTAACAAAGAGGTTCAATTGGTATTCCTCTGCCAACCGGTTTTCTTTGTACACATAGTTACCGTCATCACGAATCTTGGTAGATGCTACCGTATTGCTCGGATCGATGTAGTGGTTGTGTTCTCCGGCTGTCTGGAAGTTATACAGCGTATACGGGAAGTTCACTTTCTTGATCAAGTTGTTATCCAACGTACGGTTATATTGCATCCTTAACTTTAAGCCTTTTACAAACGGAACGCGATACTCGGCTGTGGCATTCACGTTGACATTCTGCCATTTCTTGGTGTGCAATCCCGACTCTTCGGCGATAAGCATCAACGGATGCCATTCGATAAAGTTTCCTACCGGCATACCGTCGATCATGCTTGGAATCATTTTAGTACGCAGCAGTAAGCCTTTGTACAGGTCGTTCATTCGGTCACGGTCTCCATCCGACTTCCAATTGGGCTTTGTATCCCTTCTATTGTCGGTACTCAAATTCAACCCCACGGTAAAATCCTTGCTGACATCAGTATCTATGCTGGCACGGAAATTATATTTTGAATACTTCAAATTATCAAACGAACCTACATTATAGAAATAAGAGCCCCCGATGAAATAGCGTATTTTTTCCGTTCCACCGGTTATATTGAGGGCATGACGGGTAGACCACGGGGTTTTCCAGGCATCTTCCAGGAAGCTATAATCCGTACTTTTGAAGTGGGTTAACTCATCATCGGTATACCAACTGGCTTTCGTGGATGGTATTTGCGGTTCTACATTCGGATTCCAGATCTTGTTATTCAGATACCCCTGGATTTCCCTGTCATTCAGATAGGAGGCATGCTCGTAAGCGGTTAATGTTTCGGGAATCATCGCTGCCACGTCTATCCCCATGGTACCGGTATAGTTAATCACAGGCTTGGAGCTTCCTCCCTTTTTGGTGGTGACCAATACCACACCGTTGGCTGCGCGTGAACCATAAACAGCTGCCGACGCACCATCTTTCAACACAGAAACATTGGAAACCTCGCTCGCATCCAACGCATCAAATGCCATCTTGTCTCTCACCACACCGTCTATTACATAGAGCGGATCTGAATTGTTGGGAGTACCCTTGGCACGCACACTAAAAGATGCGGAAGTACCGGGTTTACCTGTGCCTTGGCTAATGTAAACACCCGAAAGACGGCCGGCGAGGGCCGAAGAGAGATTGGCGGAAGGGAAATCCTCTATGGTTTTAGTGTCTACACTGGTAACACTGCCGGTTACGCTACCTTTCTTCTGTGTTCCATAACCCACCACTACCACTTCGTCCAGCGACTGCGAATCTTCTGTCAACACTACTTTCATGACCGTTCCGGTCACCTCCATAGTAACTCCCTTATAGCCAATATATGTAAACTTAAGTGTTGCACCATTGGCACATTTGATAGAGAAATTACCATCTGCGTCGGTAATCCCCCCATTGGTGGTATTCAGTTCCACTACCGATACCCCAATTAAAGGCTCTCCGTTCTCGTCTTCCACGGTTCCTGTCACCGTCACGTTCTGAGCTTGTATTTCTCCTACCCATGGTGGTAGAAAAAAACTCAACAGGATCAAGATACACCAAACGTTAAGTGTTCTCGACTTGTGTTCTTTTTTTTTCATCTAATTTGTCTTTAAAGTTAATAACAGGTTGATCAATAGTTGATCAATAATAAACAGCAGGTTAACCTATGTGCAAAGAATGGTTGTTTTTTATAGTGCACATATAAAAATTGTGTCAAATACTATCAAAGATGTGTATAAAGCTGGTTTGGCACAAAGTTACAAGTCTTTGATACGATTATTATAGTTCATCCTTTTCATTTCGATTGCCTTGTGGGAGTTTTACCGATTCTTCTGAAAAAATCCAAGTATACGATCATAGATAGACTTCTCACCACCTGATAAATAAAATGGCAGTTAATCCCCGAATTTGCTCTTTTTTGTGTTTGCTTATCCTCGCTATTTTATGAAAAAAGGGCTCTTTCCGTGCTTTTTCACGAACAAAAAATGAGAATTTTAGAAGAAAAAGAGTAAATAAATATGAATTTCATACCCGGATTTCGCCAATCAGATGTCCGCCCGTAATCGTTACATTTTCAACATGATCAACGATGATCATATTATAAATCTCGTTGTTGTTCGGTTCAAGTGTGAGTGTGGCATCCGAAAGGTCAAGTGAAGTGTTGGAGGGGACAAATATCCCATCTTTGGGGTATGACCATCTGTCGTTTCCTTTACTGCTGATCAAGTATTCACCTTTTGTCAGTTTGATTTTTTCAAATCCTTCGGCTTTCACTTTCCTTATGGCTGAATTGATACTGTCGGTGGTTGCGATACATCCGTAAAACAACAAGAGTATGAATCTATTTGATATATATCGTATTTTTGCCATAAGGACTGATTGCATTTCAGAAACGAAGGTAAAAATATTTTTGACTTTATGTAATTTTTAATTTGTTTGGTCGACTAATGTAAGAAAAGAGCTCGAAATGGATAAAAGTGAACTGGAGAAAAAGTTTATAGGAATGGTGAAGCAAAACGAACGTGTGATTTACAAAGTCTGTTCGTTTTATGCGTCGGATGATGAGCCGCTGAGTAATTTATATCAGGATGTAGTGTGCAATTTGTGGCTTGCATATCCGAAATTCAGAGGTGAGAGTAGTATTTCTACCTGGATGTATCGAATAGCGCTTAATACATGTATCTCAAATTTCAGGAAGAAAAAACATTTGCCCCGAAGCACTGATTTATCCAACTTGCAAGACGCTTTTATCCAGCCGGAAGATATGACCGGAGAAATCAAGGAAATGTACCGTCTTATTCATCAGTTGAAAAATCTGGAACGCGCGATTATTCTGCTTTATCTGGAAGAAAAAAGCTATCAGGAAATAGCGGATATTACCGGATTATCACTGAGCAATGTGGCGGTCAAGTTGAAACGTATCAAGGAGAAATTAGTTAAAATGTCGAATCAGTAAAAATTGAAATCATGGAACTTGAACAACTAAAAGAAATATGGACATCGTTGGATAACAGAATGCAACAGCAAGAGGGACTCAGATCGGCACTTATAAAGGAAATGCTTCTCAGTAAGTCGGACAAGGCATTGAGCCGATTGATAAATTACGGATATTTCGGAATAATTTTAGGGTTTGTATCTATACCGATCATTATTTGGGTATATACTGTGTCTTTATCTCTTGGAATTTTGTTCCGGATAATTGCTTCTGTTATTGTTATTTATTTAACATTTCATCTTATCGCCGGGATATTTCAATTGATAAAATTACATCAGGTGAATTTTTCAAATCCGGTAAAGAGCAATATTTATATTGTCGAAAAACTGAATATTTTCAATAAGCGTTATTTGATGATTAGTTATGTCTTTGCACTTCTGATCATTTTTGCTGCAGTATCGCTTACATTTTTTTCTAGAAATATTGAGTACTGGAGATGGGGTATATTGATTGCACTTGTTTTTGCCGGCACTATTGGTTTTTTCTGGGAATATAAACGTATATATCGCCGTAATTTTAATTCTATTCTTAAAAGCCTTGATGAGTTAAAAGATCTCGATGAGTCGGATGGTTTGCAATCATGAGAAAAATCTGAATTGATAGGAGAGTGGCGACTATTATGATGGTCGTTACTTTTTTTATATATAATTTCATTTATTGTTGTAAAAATTAAATATTAATTGTGTTTTCCGACAGGATTGATTACATTTACATTTTCTTTCAAATATAAAATACGGAAAGTTATGGGAAATACAATTAAATCGGGTTTGGCTATGCTGAACGTGCTGGAAAGCTGGGGTATAGATCATATTTACGGAATTCCGGGAGGATCATTCAATTCAATCATGAATGCCCTGTATGATAAAAGGGATAAAGTCAGGTTTATTCAGGTACGTCATGAGGAAACGGGTGCGATAGCCGCTTCAGCGGAGGCAAAACTTACGGGTAAGATCGGTGTCTGTTTCGGTACGGCCGGTCCGGGTGCAACCCACCTTTTTAGCGGATTATATGATGCGCAAATGGATCATGCTCCTGTACTGGCTTTGGTTGGCCAGGTCGCATCGGGTGCAATGAATTATAATTCATTTCAGGAGTTGAATGAAAATCCGATGTTTACGGATGTAAGTGTGTATAACCGTACGGTTATGACGCCGGAAAGTCTTCCGTTTGTAATCGATGAGGCGATACGTAAAGCTTATGAATATAATGGAGTGTCGGTAGTTACAATTCCGGTCGATTATGGTTATGTGGATATTCCGGATGAAGAGATCTCGTCGGCAAAAAATCATCGTAAGGGAACAATCCTGCCGGATGAGAAAGATCTTCTTGAAGCGGTTAAATTAATTGAAACAGCCGAGAGGCCCGTTCTGTATATAGGACAAGGTGCACGCGGTGCGAAAGATGAAATTATTGCTTTATCGGAACATTATTCTATGCCGATTGTATTGTCCGTACTGGCAAAAGGTATTATTCCGGACGCAACAGACAATTTTATGGGTATGGCAGGACGTCTGGCTACCAAACCAGCGAATGAAGCTTTGCAAATGGCAGATCTTATTCTTTTTGTGGGGAGTAATTTTCCTTTTGCACGTTTTTTCTTTCCTAAAGATGCTAAATTTATTCAGGTGGATACGGATTCGTCCAAGTTAGGCAGTCGTCATAAAGCGGATGTTGCTATATTGGGAGATGCCGGGGAAACGATGAAGCGCCTGGTTAAAACCGGAAAAACAAAACCGGCATCACCGTTTCTGAATGCGTGCCTTATAAACCGTCGTAACTGGCAGAAATGGATGTCCGGTTTTGAAGATAGCAGAGAGACGCCCATGCGCCCGGAGCCGGTATTCCGGGAGATTAATCGTATAGCTACGGATGATGCCATATTTGTTACCGATGTGGGTAATGTGACTATTTTTGCTATCCGTTTTTTGGATATGAACGGAGAAAAACAACGTTTTACTACTTCCGGATTATTTGCAACAATGGGATATGGCGTTCCTGGGGGGATAGGAGCAAAATTGAGTTATCCGGATCGTCAGGTATTTACCTTGTGCGGTGACGGCGGATTTGCCATGGTCATGCAGGATGTTATTACACAGGTTAAATATAAATTACCGGTCATCAATATCGTTTTTTCAAATGAATCGTTTGGTTTTATTGATGCGGAACAGGAAGATACGAAACAGCCCAGATACGGAGTGGATATAATGGATGCGGATTATGCAAAGATTGCAGAAGGAATGGGGGCTAAAGGTTTCTCGGTCACCCACCCGGATCAATTGAAGGCGGTATTTGATGAAGCCAAACAAAGCGCTGTTCCTGTAGTGATCGACATAAAAATAAATCATGAACGCCCGTTTCCGGCGGAAGCATATGTTCTGGATGAGGAAAAATACGGAAAAGATGCGGTTGAGGCGTTTAAAAAACGCTATCAGGTAAAAGACATGCCGTTATTGAAAGATTTAATGAAATAAATAGTTAAGGACTGTCCTGTTGGCAGACGGATGTTACGTCTCCAACAGGATTTTTTTGTGAAAATCCGCTCCGAACTTTGTGATAGTTTTATTCAGATTAGAATAATTATCATGTATATTTGCATCCTAAAAATGCAATAGTATGCCTATCGAACAATATCTTTTTCAGATAATTTTATCAGCCGTTGTTATCATATTGTTACCTGTATCAAGGTATATCACCCGTAAAATCGTATCCAAGTACGGTCGCCTTGTACAAATGCAGGATATCCGTATAGA
>JAITVS010000234.1 GCA_031285685.1 Tannerella sp. | reverse complement strand
TTTCCCGCAAGACAATAGAAAACGAGAATAGAAGCAACAATGATATATATCCAGAATTGCAGCGTACCGATGTTTTTAGTGCTGAGCATGGAACAGATAATAAACGAGGAAAGAAATGTGCCGGCGATAAGCGTTACGGACGTCATGGCTCCCTTCCAAAAGCGGTTTTCTCCGTGATTCAATTTTTGTTCGCCGGAAGCAATCAGATGTCCGAAAAATACGATCGGATGAGGTAATTTGGAGGGATCTCCAAATCGTTTATCGAGAAGCCATCCTGCACAGAGAGGTATCAGTAGGTAAAGGAAATTTTCCATGCTTCAAGGGCTTTTATCAAAAGGCTGTTTTCTTCCGGAGTTTGAGTTGCAATGCGTACGAAAGAGTCGTCCAGACCCTCAAAATTGGACGCATCACGTATCAGGATGCCATGTTCTTCCGCAAGATATTTTTTCAGTAAAGCAGACTTACCTATTCTTAATCGCAAAAGGAAAAAGTGTGTATCCGTAGGCCATACTTCTGCGATTTTTAAGTTTTCAATAGCGTTGCGCAGACATTCGGTTTCTGCCAATAGTTCATCGAGAGCAGGAAGCGGAGGAATAGCATCGGATTGTGAGATATTTTCCGTATATGGTTCCGTGCTGTGGACACCGGAAAATAATGAAAGAGCGGGTAGATTTTCCTGAAGCAAAAAATATCCGGCTTCTATGGCCAATGCGTTGACTGACCAGGGCATTCGTTGTATGCGTATCCGTTGTAGTAAAGCTGCCGATGTAGTTATATATCCTAATCGCAGGCCGGGGATAGCATATCGTTTGGTTGCAGAATGAAGCAAAATCACTTGCGGCATTTCTACTGCTTCTGCAGCAGAAAAAAGGTTTTTATATGTAAAATCTTCGTAGCTCTGGTCTATAACAAAGCAAACCGACGGATGCTTTTTTATCAATTCTTTCAGCTTGTTTTCAGGACTTACTTCGCCTGTCGGATTGTTTGGATTGCATAACCAGACGAGATCGGCATTATCGTCAATATTGTCGGGAGAATAGATCGATTTTACCGTATGTCCGTGTAGTCTGCAAGCGTCGGCATACTCGCTGAATGTGGGTTGGAGTACATAACTTTTCATTCCCCGAAAAGCTTGCGCGATAAGATATATTGCTTCCGTAGCGCCGTTTGTTACGCAAACTTCATCAGGTTGTATGCCATACATTGCAGCTATTTGCGCTTCCAAACCGGATGGTTCGGGTTCGGGATAAGCCGCTACACATTCCATTCGTTTCGTGAGATGCCTGTATAATCCGGACAAATCCGTTTTACCGGATATGTTAGAACTGAAATTGATTGTTATATTCCTGAATTTATGTATGTCATCGCCATGTCCGTGAAGCATAATCCTTTCTTTTTACATTGCAAAGGTAGTATCTTTTCATTTTATTTTCTACTTTTGCGCTCTTTCGAGTGCTGCAATTATTCCATATGGTAGTTAAATTATTGAATATAAATTAAATAAATGATTGTTCGTGAATACAATCTTTATCGTACTTCCAATACTTACGATCCTGATGTTTCAGCTTGGTTTGGAGTTGCAACCGAAGGATTTTGCCCTTTTTCTGAAACGCCCGAAGTCAATTATTGTGGGTCTGATCGGCCAACTGATTCTATTGCCGGCAATGGGATTCTTGTGGGGGCATATTTTCGGATTGAATGAGGTTTTATTTATCGGTTTGTTATTAATTACCTGTTCCCCGGGAGGCAGTTCTTCAAACGTTTTTTCAATGCTTGTCAAAGGCGATATCGCACTTTCTGTAAGTCTGACGGCATTAAGCAGTATCATCACTCTTTTTACCATTCCTGTAGTAATGTCGTTTGCCGTGCAGTATATCGGAAGTTCCGGATATAAAACAATCAACCTGCCTGTAATGCCTCTTATTATCCAGAATATTATCCTTATGCTGATACCGATACTTGCAGGTGTTATTTTCAGGCGTTATTTTCCGTCAAAAACTGCTGTCATACACAAAATCCTCGGTAAGATAGCTTTTCCTGCCCTGATCGTATTGATTTCCATATTTTTTATCCAGCATTACCAGACAATTATTCAGTATATCGGAAAATTAGGTTTTTGTATTCTGATACTTCTTTTCTCCGCATTGGCCGGAGGCTGGTTGTTAGCATGGCTCTGCAAACTTCATGAAAAAGAAAAACGGACAATTATTATTGAAGTAGGTATGCAAAATGCTGCACAGGCAATCGCCATAGCGACAAGCCCGTTTATTTTCAACAATGAAACAATGGCCATTCCCGCAATTATTTATGCCCTGCTGATGAATATTGTGTTGCTGGTTTATGTCAGGTTCAAAAAAAATACTCCATAAAACTGCTGACAAAAAAGGTGCTTTGTCAATATCGATACAACATTTTTTCATAAAAAAGCGAGGTTGTGCAACATTTTAATGTTATTTCGCATCTTTTAGTTGTATTATTTAAAAAAATCAACAAATGAAAAGGTGCATTATTTATTTTTTGTTTCTAGGAATCTCTGTAGTTACATTGTATGCTCAGGAAAACAAAGCATCGAAACAGATTGGTAAGTTCGGCGTTAGTTTTTCTTCATTTGGCGGAGATGATTTTTTCCCCTTTGCGTCAGTAGATGGAGGAGCAAGTTATAACAGTCAAAATTACTATGCATTCGCATTGAATTATCTTCGCGATATTAATCAAAGGCTTGAATTTGAAACAGGTTTGGAGTATTCGAAGCATAAATTTATTATAGAACCTTCCATTCCGGATTTAGAAAGTAAAAAATCGAGCCTAAGTCTGATTAATATTCCACTTACTGTAAGAGTGAATTTCTGGAAATATGTCTTTGTGAATGGTGGGATCTTGGTTGATATTGATGTAACAAAAGATAGTGATGTCGACCGGCAAACAGGGCTTGGAGTGATGATGGGGGTGGGAGGTAAATATGATTTATCCTCAGGTCTTTCCGTTTTTGTCAATCCTTATTTTAAAATTCATTCATTACTTTCGTTTGAAATGGAAAGTATCCATTATCGTCTTGGAAATGCCGGAATAAGAGCCGGTGTTACCTATGCATTCGGAAAATGATTACACTTTTGCATTTTTGATATTAAGTGATCTCTTTCGGGGTAGAGGTATTAACGAAGAAAATATCACCCATTGCTTTAAAATCAGTGAAGAATGTTACCGGTTCGTGTTTGATAAGCTCTTCGCTAAAGCCTATAATTGTAAGTCCCGCTTGTGAAGAGCGTTCTTTGACAACATCGCTGAAAGTCTGATTTTCATCGATCATCACAAATTCGATATTGGCAAGCGTTATCGGTAATCTTCCGGAAGCTATTCGTTCTTCCAGTTCTTTTTTCATTTCCGAAAAATCTCTTTTTATATTAGCCAGAAATATTTTGATATAACTTTTCTTCCAGTCGGGATGAGACATGATAATATAACCCAGGAGAATCATAAAGTTAGTATTGTTTTCGTCGTGTTCACGTATCCATACATGTATGCCGTTCGTTGGTCTGAAAAAATGTTCCGATATGGCTAATATGCCGACATCGAAATTACCGGCGCGAACAAGATTCACATTCTCAAGAATTTTACTTAACTCTTCTGGATGACGCTTATCGTATTCAAATACCACCATGTTATTTTCCATACCGGATATGGACGGGGATTGTATTACCTGAGCAATGGCTGAAGTATAAGACGGTGAAATCATCGTGTCAATGTAAAGAGTGCTGCCACGGTCTTTTGAATTATTAATAAGTTGTTCGAGCATGACCTGCGACTCCTTGTATGTTTGTTTGCTGAAATAACCTTCGATCAGATGGAAATATGTTCCGAAGCCGTGTTGATGACTTATCCATTTCATCAACTCAAGAATTTTTTCACGTTCGAAAGAATGTGAAGAAACACAAATGATTGCGGGGCGCCACTCTTCCTTATCCATGCTTGATTGATGTTTTTGCATATATACCTGTAACTGTCTGTTCAATTGGAATAATGCTCCTTTAAAAATATTGACCAGTCCTTTACTATCTTTATTATAATGTTCGATGAAAAGATAGATGAGAATGATTACAATGTACGAAATAAACGAATACATCGGGCTTATCATAAACATCACCCATACGGAGAGCAGGAAGCCCGCCAGCGATAAAAACCATTTTGACTTGAAACGGGGACGATAAGATGGCGGGGAGCCGAAGTGGTTGAGAAATGAGCTCAGACATAAGGTTCCGTATGTGATGAGGAAGAACATAGAGATAATTCCGGCAACTGAATCCACATCTCCCAGAAGAATGAAAACAAAAGCAATGATGTAAA
Organism: Tannerella sp.; assembly: GCA_031285685.1. GTDB lineage: Bacteria > Bacteroidota > Bacteroidia > Bacteroidales > Tannerellaceae > Tannerella. The sequence goes on along the minus strand of JAITVS010000234.1, from coordinate 2,439 downwards.
CAATCAGTGATGCGTTTCGCGGTTCCTTTGTGGATCCTTTGCCTCGGGAAAAAAGAATATTCAATCGTTTGAAAGGGAACATTTTATCTCCGGCAATTGCCTGTAATGTGCGAGGCGCCACCATCATTGCGCCTAAAGCGGAGGACAGAGTACTTGCGGCTAATCCTAACGGAACGACTACCTCTCCAAACAAAGCGATTTTTGCCATTACCATCTGGTCGTTAATCAACTCTTCCTGAGAGGCTGATATAGCCAGTTTCCAAATAACAAACATATAAACCACTAAGCCGGTCAGTGTTCCGAGCGTGGTACCTAAAGGAATCGCTTTTCCGGGATTGCGCAGGTCTCCGCTCAGTCCGACGCCCGCGGTCATACCTGTAAATGCAGGGAAACAGATGGCAAAAATGATGAAAAACTGTTCTTTCCGGAAAAAACCAAAATTATTTCCTACTATGTATGCCGGATTTTCCGGATGCTCTATCGGTTTTCCTAAGAAGAACATCAGAAGTGACATGAATAGGAGGAACACAACCATGTATAATAATTTCATTCCGGAACCGGTACCCTGTTTTAATATGATGATAGCCAGTATTATCATGGATGGCAGGCTGATAACCTGTCTTGGCAGATTAAACCCGAATTGGTTTTGGCACCAATCGAAAAGAAACTGAAACGACTCTGCAAAAGCAATAATATAAAAAGCGATACTGATTGTCTGTGAAAGGAAAAGCGTTATGCCAATGGTTGAACCGATTTTCAATCCGAACGAACGTGAAATTATAAAATATTCCCCGCCGCCTTCGACGCGTGTATTTGTAGCCAATTCGGAGAGTGCCAGCGCAGTCGGAATCGTAATCATGTGGCCTAATAGTATGATGATGGTAGTTCCCCAAAAACCGAGTGTTCCTGTCGCATATCCGAAGCGCAAAAACAAAATAGCGCCCAGCACGGACGAAATCGATGTCAGATAAACTGCCGCTGTTCCGAATCCTTTTTTGCTCTTTGTTATATTATCCTGTTGCATTCAGCTGTTCGCAAAAATTATAGAAGCAAAGATAATGCAGGGCAAATGCAAAACAAAATAAATTTGTTTCAAATCCGAAAAATACGCTGATTTTCGTGGTAGACGTACTTAAAAATCTGAATTTATTCAAAATCCTAATACCTGCCTTAACGCTTGATAACGGGCGGTGCTTATTTTTATTTTTTCATTGTTATGAAGGACTACCTGTTGTTTTTCGCCGTATCGTTCGATGCGGCTGATTTGACTGATATTGACAATATATGAGCGATGGATACGTACGAAATGGTTTGTTGGTAGTGTATCTTCGGTATGTTTCATTGTTTGTTCTTTCAGCCAGCTACCCTCAGATGTATTTATGGAAATATAGTCTCCGTCTGCTTTGATGTAGATGATATCGTTTATTGGGATAATCTTGATTTTCTGGCCGCTACGTACGGTGATACGGTCGGCAAGTACTGTCGGTTCAATCGATAAAGGCATTACAGTGTCGGACGGTTTCATCGTTTCCGGATGTGTTGTGGGAATGGATCTGGTTTTTATTTTTTCGTGACAGGAGATGTAAAATAACCGGATGATTACGAATATCAGAAGTGTAATGAACAAGCGTGCCGGTATCGTGTGTGTGAAAAATCCGAATGAATCCGGGAAACACAGATATATGGTGAATAGTTCAATTCCAACAGCAAACAAACTTGTTAATATGGCGAATACGGAAAGGAATATTAACAGATAAACAGGAGTGAGATTTACAGGTATGGCAAACCGGAAGATATTCCACAGGATGAAACCGATCAGACAGAGTATACTCCCGTAGATTAATCCGTCTGCAACACGGAATAATATGGGCTGGTTTCCGCCAAGGACAAAAGCATATATTACGGCTGTGGCAAAGCACACCGTAATATAGCTTTTTCTATATTCGTTAAATAAATCCATTTATTTGATTTCTATACCACCTAATGTGCATGTAGCGATAATGATAAGTTTTCTTGTGCGGTCTTTTTCTGTATTTTTGTCTCTTGAATCGGTTACCCCACCGATCGTTGATTTCGCTTGTATTTCAATATCCCAGTTATCGGGGGCGGTGATTTCCACCCCTCCGAATGTTGTGTTTATAGATAAAAACGTATCTCCTTCCGCGAGTGATGTACGACGAAGGTCAAGTTCCATACCCCCGAAAGTTACATCGATCCTGCCTCCTTTGAAAACAGGGTCTAATATTACTTGTTCGGTTCCGCTGAACACGAATTGATAATTGATTTTTCCATCACTATTTTCGTTTTCACCGGGAGTATAATTTTCCTTCCAGTTACCTTTATGATGGTGACCTTTCCTAAAACGTCCGCTTCTGAAACGTCCGGGACGTATGATAGCGCCTAAAAGGATTAAGATACCGCATACGACAATAAGAACCG
>JAITVS010000229.1 GCA_031285685.1 Tannerella sp. | reverse complement strand
ATCAGGTCATAGGGCCATTTCATACGGGCGGCCAGATCGATGTATTCTTTCACTACCTGGAAATCTTTTGAACTATGATTGTGTGCCCAGTAAATCCATGCGACAGGTCCGGGAATGATCCAATCCGTATCGGCCACTTTATTGGGCTCAGATACGTCTGTCACCAATGTAGATTCAACCACATCTGCAAGCGAACCGATAATCAATACCCGCCAGGGCGAACAATACGAGCCGTTAAATGCTACTTTCTCATCTGCCATACGAACCCGGTATTCATTCCGGTTATCACTGTTGACCAGCCTGGAGGCGCTCTGGTTCCTCGTGATGCCAGCCTCGGATATCAGCAAAAAAACCTGTTCCTGCGGTTCGATCAGCGCAGGATAGCCCCATGTATGGGAATTTCTTTCTTCCACATCTTCACCGTTGGTTGCCAGCGGAAAAAAACCTTCATAGTCGTTGACATATTGTTGCATCCACCGTTTGGTTCCGTCGGGAACGGGGTACGTGGTGAGTTCGTCCGTTATATATTCGGAGCCGGGCCCGACGGCGTCAAGGCCGTAGCGGAAAGCAACTCCATCATTATAAACGCGGAAAGCGACCTGTAGTATTTGTTGTTGTTCATTCTCAAACCGATAGGTTCTTTCAACGCCTTTATTCGTACAACGGCTCTTTTTTCCGGTTATCATCCGGTAATCCTCGTTGATTGGCAGATCGTCCGAAACGGAAAGCAACTTCAGGTCGTCAAATTTCCGCTGTCCGGCTTCCATTCCCAGAACAGCATCGTAAAGTATATTCTTTGTATACATTCCTTCCATATAGTCTATGGTAAAGAGGGCTTTTCCATACCCTTTTCCATTGCTGTCTTCTATCCGGACGGAGAGGTTGATTTTTCCGTTGGGAGATACAATCTTTTTCTCACCGGGCATACAAGCATACAGGCCAATGGCCAGCAAAGCTATGGCAACTGTTCTCATGCTTTTTCCCAACGCGTAGACACAACACAATATTGTTTTCATAGAAATCATCATTTATTCAGGTTTCGCAAAATAAGTTAAAGAATTAAGATAAGCAAAAAAAACAGCAAACCATTTTATTATATCAGTGATTACCGGCTGAAACTGATATTTTCAACATGCTCTCCAACAAAGAAGCGCGCCATATCCGAGGTTTTATACCATCCCGGTTTTTCCGGCATATCGTCGGATATAACCTGTCCGTTTATTTTCAGATTTTCAAAACGGATATTTTTCACTTTTCTGTCCTCATTGTATCCGGCAATGATTGATATTTCAGCGTTTTCGCCGGTATATAAAATATCTTTAAATAAGATATTTTCGATGCCTCTTCCCGGCGCTTTACAATATTTTTCATTGTAGAATATCCGGATATTTACCAATTGTCCCTGTCGGAAATTTTCGATCCGGATATTTTCAAACCGAACATCCCGAATGAGATTTTCATCGCCTGCATTTATGGCTAAACATCCCTGATAATCGATCTGTCGCTCTTTATGATCCAGTATATCTATATTAATATAATTCAGATTTTCCAACACTTCCGGGCTTTCAACGTTTCCATGAATACCAATGAAAACCGGATGAGCCACATCTGCCCAAAGAACGGAATTCTGCATCGTAATGTTCTTACATCCGCCCACAAATCCGAGCCTCGTTCCGTAGACAGTTGTACAGTCATCCGAATTACGACAGAAAACACCATCGAACAAAACATTGTTGCTGGCAAAAACATTCATGCCGTCACCCCATTGATAATAGCTAATGCTTTTTACATTACGGATCGTTACATGATCCGAACCACCTGTAGCACATTGTGTTGTAATAACACCCTCCACCAGAATATTTTTTGAGTTAGCTATACGAATCCCACCTTTTATTGTATGGTAAATCATGCCCCGCCCCAATACTTTTACATTTTCTACGCTATCCATTATGATTCTCCCCATCAGAACCGCACCGCCGGACAAATAGACGGTTTTCCCGGAAGGCACATTCAATATTTCGTTTTCGATATAATGGATACCGGGTCCAAAATAAATCAGATTTTTATCTTTCAAATCCGGTTCATACGCATCAATCGGATTAGCAAAAAGATGCAGGTTATGAAATATATCATCATTGATTTCAACAGACAGGTTTCGCGGACAATCCAGCTTAAAGGTTACCGTATTTCCGTCTATCTGCGGAACTATGCCGTAGGAAAGCGGACGCACCCGCGCTTTGTTTACGACTCCTTTCTTGTAGGTAACAGTCACCTCCACTTCTCCCGAAAAGTCAAAATATCCGACTGAGGCATCCTCGTAAGAATGATTCGAATTTCTTACCTCGTCTACTTTGACTAGATAAGAAGGTATCTCCAGCCAATTATTTCCGGCATTCTTTACCTTGACTATAAAATCATCATTTAACACAGCCCCTTCCGGAGCCGGATAAGTGACTAACTTATTTTGTGAATAAATTTGAGGAATTGTCAGAAGGACAACAAAACTCAGTTTCATGGCTGAAAAAACAAATCTGTTCATATATCTTATTTATTATCATAGTCTCTTTTATTAATACGAAAAAAATCAGTCACATACCCAACTTAAAACGAAAAAAACAGGAGCCATGTAAGCATGAAAGCAAACAAAACTCCTGTTTAAATTTTAATAATCGGTATTACCAACCTGGGTTCTGTTTTAATTCAGGGTTCAGTTTTATCTGATCCGTCGGTATCGGTTGCAAATAATTCTTCTGACTGAACAAACGATTATTCGCTTACTCGATAATAATCGCTCCTGCTTTTACCGGAGTCAATCCGGCATAAGTATAAGTAATATCTGATGTTGTTATTTTTCCGATATAAGCTTCCGGATCGTACACAGGCTTATTATCAACCGGATTAATCAATGATTGCAAATATGTATCTTCTCCTCCATAAGATACATAAGTACCGCAACGTGGTTGTCCACCCAGTTCAGCTTCTGCAATGCCCCAGCGGCAAAGATCTCCGATGCGATGCCCTTCTCCGTATAATTCCGTTGCACGTTCGCGACGTATCTCGCCCAGAAATGTCAGTTCTCCACCCAGCGATCTTGCCTTATCCAATAATGCGGCATTCAATGGCGCAACACCACCACGGGCACGCACTTTATTGATTGAATAATCCAGATCTGCGTCTGAAATCTGTCCTTCACCCAATTCACAGGTAGCTTCGGCATAAATCAATAAGATCTCGGCAAAACGGATATGGAGGTAGTCCATTGATTCCATTCCGGCAGCAGTAACACTCTGAAGTTCGCTACGGAATTTACGGCCGCCCATTCCGCCACCACCATTACGAAGGTCAGGCACCGCCTGATAAGTACCGGCTGCCAGGCTATAAATATCAACATCGTAACGCGCGCCGGTTCCATACATCCCCCATCCCCAGGCATAATCCATTGTTTTCGTCATACAAGCCGTAAGCCTGTAATCCCGGTCTTCCAATTCGGCGTTCATATCGACATATCCTTTAAATAAAGGAGATAAATGAACAGGAAGCCCATCCGTACAAAGGTACATATCTGCCAATTTACGGGTCATTCCCGCCGGCCATGAATGTGTAAGATTCATATTCCCCCGGCGATTAGTTGCATCGAATACACTACGGAATATAGCTTCCCTGTTGGATGATTTACTCAAACCAGCAGGATTCGAACTACTACCTTCCAAATTGAACAAATAATAATAACTGCAATGTGCATACATTTCCGGATTAACAACAGCGCCGCCGCTAACGTCTTCAACACCTGTCCAGAGTTCAAATACTCCGGAATCAATAATGTCTTTTGAAAGATTTTTTGCCATTGTCAGAAATTCTGTTACGGAAGGATAACCCGCAGGCTTATTACTTCCTGCTCCTGCTGAAGTACCGTCACCATCCGTTTTTGTTCCTACATACTTATCCCATGTAGCGGCAAACAGGCAAACGCGCGCCTTAAATGATTTAGCAGCCTCCAATGTCACATGTCCGTCATTATTGGTAAGAGATACTGTGGTATTAGTCAATTTCGATATGGCAATATCCAAATCGTCAATGATCTGTTTTATTACTTCATAACGCGAAGCCCGTGGCCCCCAGACAATATTATCATTGACTGTCGTCACTGCATTGGCAATAGGAACTCCTCCGAAGCGTTTCAGTAGCATAAAATGATGCCATGCACGGAAAAAATAAGCCTGTCCTATGGGTCCGGCAATTTCACCCGGATTGGAATAACTTTCTCCTTTAGCGATTAACTGATTAACCGTCCGAAGCCATATATACATTTGTTCCCAATATACATCCGTCGTTCCGGCTGAATTCGTAGCACTGACTGCAGCATTGGATGCCGATATAATATCAGTTCCCTGATCAAAGATAAGAGGGTATGTATTATTAGCGCTGGCCTGATTGCTATTTGCCTGCCAACCATAAATATTTGTATGCAGGTTGTTTGCTGCCTGTTGAAATTGCTCAGGAGTCTTGAAATAGATAGCTTCCGTTTGTGAATCCAGAGGTTCCAGATCAAGGAAATTATCACATCCTGTTAACATTACTGTACCCAGACAAAGAGATATAAATATTTTATTTGTTTTCATGTTGCTATTCTTTAAATATGGTTTCGTTATTAGAATGTCAGATCAATACCAAATGAAATTGTACGGGCATAGACATCCACATTGCCTTGTCCTGATGCACTTTTATGTTCCGGATCAAATCCGTCTTTCACATTTGAGAACTCAAACAGGTTATCAGCAGATATATATAAACGCAGGTTCTCCATATAAGCCTTACGCACGATATGCTTTGGTAATGTATAGCCGACTACGATATTTTTCGCGCGTGCATACCAGCAGTTACTGATATTAATATCGTTATACCATTTATAATTCCAGTTATTACGATCTCCGTTACGTGACATGATCGGATATTTTGCATTCGGATTATCCTCAGTCCAAGTATTGCCCCAGAAAGTTGCATTCTGGTTTGTCCAACCGCTGAACCACGGAGATGCTAACTGCCCTTCACGTGCAATATATTGTTGCCCCACACCCTGGATGAACATAGAGAAATCAAAATTTTTGTAATTCGCTCCTAAATTCAATCCGAATGTGAAATGAGGATTCGCATCTCCATAATAATACAAGTCATCCGTCGTAATTTTCCCATCATTATTCAAGTCCACTTTTCTGACACTACCGGGAGTCAACTGACTGGCTGTTCCCTGTACGGGAGCCAATGTTCCGGAAGCATTGATCGTTTGGTAATAAGCATCGACTTCTGCCTGATTCTGAAGGATACCGTCTGTTTTATACACATATAATGCGTTGAGGGGCTTTCCTTCAATAAATGAACCTGTCTTATCTGCTGCTATTACTTTATTATTTAATCCTACTCCAATAGCCACAGCTCCGGCGTATTCGGTAACCTCCGTCCGTGCATCAGCCAAAGAAAATCCTACACGATAAGAAAAGTCACTATTTACACGGTCATTCCAGTTCAATTGAAATTCCCACCCTTTAGCCTGAAAATTACCATTATTGGTCTTGGGGGCAGTAGCTCCTAACGTCTGAGGATAAGTCATAGAAATTAACATTCCCTTATTCTCACGAATATAATATTCGAAAGAACCGGACAGGCGGTTTTTCAAAAAGCCGAAATCAAGACCTATGTTTGTTGTGGCAACACGTTCCCAAGTTCTTTCGGATGAAGTCATTGCCGATATCCAGGAAGTATTTACCTTTGCTCCAGTATATCCGAAAACGGTTGTTCCGGTAGAAATACTTGAAATATAGTCATAATTTCCGATTCCTGTCTGCGAACCCGTTTCTCCGTAAGAAGCGCGAAGTTTCAAATTATCAAAAATATCAAGTTCTCTGATAAAGTCATATTCGGAAAAACGTATACCTCCGGAAATTCCGGCAAAGTTCGCCCAGCGATTGTCCTTATCAAACTTAGAAGAACCGTCACGACGAAACTGTCCTTCGATAAGATAAATTCCATTATAATCGTAATTTAAACGCCCAAGATAAGAAACCAGCCCCACTTCATTACTTCATCCGGTAGCTTCTGCTGTAGTAGCATCACCCAGATTTATATCATCCAGTTCATCTACCGACATTCCCCTGCGGAACTGATACATTTTTTTATAGCCGTTCTTTTCAGCAGTCATACCACCCATAAAAGCAATATTATGTCCGGAGAATTCACGGTTATAATTTATAAAGCCACCATAAGTCTGAAAAAAGACATCTTCATATGTATTTTTAACCCAGCGGTCATTATCTGATGTTTGCGAATTAATATAACCCGTTCCAAGACTGTAATCCGGATTTCCGTCTTCCGTTTTTGTTTCACCCGACCAGTCATACATTATAACTCTTGTCTGGCGTTCAACCTTAAGATGTTTACGTATTCTGAAATTTGCGTTGGCTGATACGGAAAGACCTTTGGTGATCATCCCGAGATCAATCGTAACCTTACCTCCTGCACGAAGTATTTCTTCCGTATCATCGACACGCCCTCCTTCTTTTAATTTTGCCACCAGGTTATTATTCCCGAAAGTATCATAATATTGTCCGTACGGATTATACAAAGGGAAAACATAAAAATCCTGTACACCATGTCCAACCCCTTGTTGCGGAGTACTTACACGTCTTTTATCATAAGACACATTGAATTCCGTCGATATATACTTATTTAATTTATAATCTATATTTGTCCGGAAATTATATTTTTTCTGCCCGTCATACACAATATCCACTAGTGATCGGTCATTCGCATACCCCAAAGAAGTAAGTACCTTTACATTTTCACTACCGCTATTTATAGAGACGTTATGCGATTGTCCCCACGTATTGCCATAAACCGCATCAAACTGATCACTGGAAGGATCAAGCATGCGCCATTTTCCGCCAACAACGCCTTCATAGATATTGCCGGCAGCCAATTCTCTCCAGACATCTTCCGGCCACATCCACCAGGAATAGTTGCCTTTGTCGGCTTTTGCATCATTTTCCGTAGCATGTACCAACATTTCCGCCCATGTCTGACCATCAGCGACAGGAAAACGTTTTCCTATAAAATTATTATGTACGCTACCGGAATAGGTAACACTGGTTTTACCTTCTTTACCACGCTTTGTTGTTACCAAGATAACTCCGGCACCGGCTCTTGTTCCGTAAATAGCTGCAGCAGCATCCTTCAGTACGGAAATACTTTCTACATCATTCGGATTAATCTGGGAAAGCTCCCATTTATAGGCTTCCACCCCATCGATAAGGATCATCGGATCTGTTTCATTCACCGAAATACCCCCGCGAAGTTTGATATCAATACCTTCATTACCCGGACGGGAAGAGGTACGTGTAATTGTCAAGCCCGGAATTTCTCCCTGTAAGGCCGCAGCCACACTGGTTGTAGCCTTTCCTCTCAAAACATCGTCTCCTCTTACCTGCGATACGGCACCGGTAAGAGTTGCTTTCTTCTGTGAACCGTAACCTACGACTACCACTTCATCCAACGTCTCCATATCTTCTTCCAGGACAATGTTAAAGTGTGTTTTTCCGGCTATGTTCGTTTCATAAGCTTTATATCCGATATAGGAAACAACCAATACGCCTTGATTGGCATTTAAAGTAAAATGACCGTCGACATCGGTAATCGCACCGATGGTTGTACCTTTCACTTTGACATTCGCGCCTATTACAGGCTCATTACTCTGGTCAATTACCTGACCTGTAATTTTATTTTGTGCAAATGCCGATAATGAGATTGTCAACATAAGACAAAACAAAAAAAATGATTTTAAATGTTTCATAAATAATAGTTTAAAATTTCACGTGTATTAAATTTTCCTTCATTAAAACTTTGTGTAAAACAAAATGTTGTCCTCAAATTCCGTTCTTAATTTTTCCATTGGCTCATCATTGTTTTATTGTTATTAATATGTGATTATATTATTTTTATTAAATACATTTACGGATATAATTACGTATTTCTTTTCGCCCCAGAAGCAGATGATTTTCAACTGTTTTCCGGATCAAAAACATTTTTCTCGATATCTCATCCACGGATTTGCCCTCAAAGCGATTCAGGTAATAAACTGTTCTCCGTTGAGGAGCTAAAGTTTTCAGCTTTTTCTGTTCCAAAGATAGAATATCTGCTACCTGACAATCTTCTTCCGTACTATTTATAGAATAAGCCATCGTATCATACATATATGCATCCATTTCCTGCCTCTTATAATAACGGCGAATATGATCCGTCACAATATTACGCGCGATGGTATAAAGGAAATACTTTACTGTTTCCGGTCTGATCATTTGTTTATACTCAAGCAGGCGCATGAATACATCCTGTGTAAGATCTTCCGCATCATATCTGTGATTTATCCGGTTTGCAATATATGAAAGAATATTCGGCTGATACTCTTTGTAAGCATTCCTGATTATTGTTTCAAAAGAAATCAAACTATCCGTGTTATATGCGTGTTCCATGGCAAACTATTTTCGCGTTGATTACTGATGCAAAAATAGTTCGTCAAAAAAAATTGTCAAGAGTTAATAAGACTTAATTCATCTCAATAAATTTTACGAGATAAACTAAATATTAAAAATCTAACTATAAATAATTTAATCATAATCTCAAATAATAATTTGAGACTCCGGAATTTAAGAACAATATCTTTTTTAAATATTTTTATGCTAAAGAACATAATTAAAAAACATTGAAACAATACGACCACTCATACCCTACCCGATGTAAACGCTCTCTAAAAAAATCCGACCTTTTTCCAATGTTTTTTTTGTCTTGTCCCGGTTTATTTGACGGATTCGCATTATATTTGTTAGATAAAACCGATTCGCAACACTTGTTCTAAAATTAAATAAACAATGCGAATCAGTAGTTGAAAACCTAACGAATCGCAAGATGTTTAAAATAT
>JAITVS010000240.1 GCA_031285685.1 Tannerella sp. | reverse complement strand
TCCCAGTACATTCAATATAAATTCCTGAGAAGACTGCATATCCGGAGCATGAATTTTCAGCAGGTAGTCATATTCACCTGATATGTTGTAGCATTCGGTTACTTCTGGGATATCCTGTATGATGCGGGTAAATTCCGCGGCGATATCACGGTTCAGCCGTCTGAGTTTAACACTGCAAAATACAACAAATCCGAAGTTTAGTTTTTCGGCGTCCAGTATTGCGACATATTTTTTAATATAGCCTCCGGATTCAAGGCGCTTAAGTCGTTCGAAAACAGGAGTTGTAGACAGGTTGACCTGTGCAGCAAGCTCTTTTGTTGTCAATTTGGAGTTGTTTTGCAAAGTTCGCAATATCTGCAGATCTGTTTTATCTAAAGTTTCCATAGAATAAAATTCTTTTTAGAAATTGTTTTATTGCGTTAGATAGAATATATTAACTGTTCAATTTTGCAAAATTAGATTTATTTTCCATATTTTCAAATATTCTTGTTTGATATTTCCTGATAATATAATTTTGCTGGAAAATAATTCATTTAAAAACAATTAAAAAAATAGATTATGGAAAAGAAAAAGTTACATTTTGAGACGTTGCAACTTCATGTAGGACAAGAGCAACCCGACCCGGCAACCGGTGCACGGGCAGTACCCATCTATCAGACCACATCCTATGTATTCCGTGATTCGGCTCATGCGGCAGCACGCTTTGCACTGACGGATGCCGGCAATATCTATGGACGTCTGACGAATCCTACACAAAGTGTTTTTGAAGAACGGGTAGCTGCTCTGGAAGGAGGGGTTGCCGGATTGGCTCTGGCTTCCGGCGCGGCTGCTATTACTTATGCTTTCGAAAATATTACCCGGGCAGGCGATCATATCGTATCGGCCAAAACCATTTACGGTGGTACGTATAACCTGCTGGCAAACACCTTGCCGTCATACGGGATAACGACTACCTTTGTGGATCCGTCCGACCTGTCAAATTTTGAGAATGCAATTCAGGATAATACCAGGGCTGTGTTTATTGAAACCCTGGGCAATCCGAATTCAAATGTAATAGACATAGCAGCTGTTGCAGCTATTGCTCATAAACACCGGATTCCGTTGATTATTGATAATACGTTCGGTACACCGTATCTGATCCGTCCGATTGAGCACGGAGCGGATATTGTAGTACATTCGGCTACTAAATTTATTGGTGGACACGGCTCATCTTTAGGCGGCGTTATCGTCGATTCCGGTAAATTCGACTGGAGTGCGTCCGGTAAATTTCCGCAATTGACCGAACCGGATCCGGGTTATCACGGTATTTGTTTTTCCGAAGCTGCCGGTCCTGCCGCATATGTAGTTCGTATCCGGGCTGTCCTGCTCCGTGATATGGGAGCTACAATCAGTCCTTTTAATGCTTTTATCCTGTTGCTGGGCCTGGAAACCCTTTCGCTTCGTGTGGAACGGCATGTGGAAAATGCCTTGAAAATCGTGGAATATCTGGATAATCATCCGAAGGTGAAACAGGTGAATCATCCGGCATTACCGGTGCATCCCGATCATGCTTTATATAATAAATATTTTCCGGATGGAGCCGGTTCTATTTTTACATTTGAAATAAAAGGAGGTATAAAGGAAGCACATCGTTTCATTGATAGCCTGGAGCTCTTTTCCCTATTGGCGAATGTTGCGGATGTAAAATCCCTGGTTATCCATCCGGCAACTACCACCCATTCACAACTCAGTGAACGGGAACTTGCCGAACAAGGGATTGAACCCGGCACTATACGGTTATCTGTGGGAACAGAACATATTGATGACTTGTTGGCTGACTTGGAACAGGCTTTTGCCGGCATTTAATTTTGTATCCTTTTTGCCCGGTGAGGTTTTACATTCGGTAGAAATATAGCAACAAATCCCAGCAATGGCATGTAAGCGCAGAATTTATAGACATATTCTATGCCGTGATGATCGGCTACATTACCCAATATGGCTGCCGCTACTCCGGCAATTCCAAACGCAAGTCCGAAAAACAGGCCGGATATAAGTCCGACTTTAGTCGGTAACAATTCCTGTGCATAGACAAGTATGGCTGAAAAATCCGAGGATAAGACAAATCCGATGATAATGCTCAGTACACATGTCCAGAAAAGATTTGCATGAGGCATCAACAGGGAGAAAGGTGCGGTTCCCAGAATGGAGAACCAAATGACATATTTTCGTCCGAAACGATCACCTATCGGCCCGCCGATCAATGTGCCGGCGGCCGAGGCAAAAGAAATACAAACAGGAATATCTGCGATTGTTGTGTGGTCACATTAAACTTTTCTATCAGAAAAAATGTATAATAATTACTCAGACTGGCCGTATAGACATATTTTGAAAAGATCAGAACCAGTAGCAGGACAAGCGAATAGTATATCTGGCGCTTGGTCAGGCGTACCCTGTGAATCGTCTCTTTGGGAGCATCTTTAGTTTTTAGTATCCTGATTCGTTCGGTATACCATTTTGTAATGGGACGTTTACTCAAAATGGATATCATCGCTATCCCGGCAAATACAACCATGTATTTCTGGCCGTACGGAGCAATGATCAGAGCGGCAAGTAAGGGTCCCATAGAACCGCCAAAATTACCTCCCACCTGAAAGATCGACTGGGCGAGACCATGTTTCCCTCCCGAAGCGTAATGCGTCAGGCGGGAAGCTTCCGGATGAATGATAGAGGATCCTAAACCGATGAAAGCGACAGCTACCGCTACGACATATACGGAATGGGCAAAGGCTAAAATCAATAGGCCGACTAATGTAGATGATGAACCCATACTCAGATACCAGGTCTTCGGCTTCTTGTCAAAAAGAACGCCAAAGGCCGGTTGAAATACGGAGGCGCAAATCTGATAGACAAACGCAATAATTCCGATTTGCCCGAATGAGAGATGCAGGTTATCTTTTATTACGGGATAACTGGCTGATACAACCGACTGAAGCATATCATTCAGCATGTGAGTCAGACTCAATGCGAATAAGATGTTCATGGAAGTTTTATAGGATGAAGATGGTGTATTTTTTACAGACGTTTTACTTCTCATGCTGCAAAGGTACACTTTATTTATGGGATAAATACCGGAAATTATTCTGATTTGTAGACCATTTGAAAGAAATGTTATTTTTTAATCTCGATTTTATTGACTGATTCCAATGGTTTATTTTCCTGTATTTCAATGATTTTTGTAGCGACTGCAAATTCATCGGGAAATATCTTGTCACCCATTTCATTTGCCCACGATTCTGTAAATTCCGCACCGATATAAATAATAATGGCAGAATAATAAATCCATGTAACGAGAATGACCATAAAAGCGGCGGCTCCGTAAACGGTTCCTACGTTTGCAATACTTATGTAGAAGGATATACCCCATTGTCCCACAAGAAATAAAATAGTCGTTACAAATGCTCCGACCCAAACATCCTTACTTTTTATTTTAGCATCGGGTAGTATTTTAAAGATCAATACAAATATGAAAGCTGTAACACCTATATTCACAACGATCCCTGTCACTTTGACAAATGATACTGCTACTTCAGGATAATTAGACATAAATTTTGCACTCAGGTTTCCGATAATATTCGTAATTGTAAATGTGATTAACAGAATAAAAGCAAATATAAGAATAATGGAAAATGAAAGCAGGCGGTTCTTGATATATTTCAACCAGCCCTTTTTAGGAATGGCCTTTATGCCCCAGATTGTATTCAATGACCCCTGTATCTCCGCAAATATAGTTGTTGCACCAAAAATCGTAATTCCTAAAGTGATAATAGCAGCCCATGCAGAGGTATTTGTTTTTTCGGCATTTCCGATGATCGCTTTGAGTTGCTCCACAACCTCCGTTCCTAAGATTGATTGTAACTGTGCATATAATTGGTTTGCCAGATCAATGTTTAGAAATGTACCGATTGTAATCAGGAGAGATAAAAAAGGGATGATTGAAAATAAAGTTGCATAAGCCAGCGAGGCGCTCAGCCTGGTTACATTATCATCGCTGAATCCCTAAACTGTATCCTTCAGTATTTTAATCAATATCCGAAAGCTGAGCTTTTTGGGGGTGGTTGTTATGTTATTCATTTGTTTAATTTTTTATTTTTGATTTCAAAATACAAATATAAAAATAGATACTTTAAATTCCAATTTTTAACCATCTCTTTCCATTTCCGGACATAGCCGATCCCTATCAGGTTCTTCTTTGGAATCTTCTATTGGTTTTTATTTCTGATACATTCTTCTCTTTTCGTTTTTATCTTCGGATTTTTCCTTTTGGCGGTAAAATCTGAAAGAAGGAAAAATTATAATTTTCATATTTGTTGTTTGTTTGACACATTCTTCTATCGAAAATTTCAAATCGATAGAGAAGGATCGTTTTTAGCAGGGAGTGTTTAAAAATTGGGGAAATGAGTCAAATAGCAAAATAATTTGAGCCGCAAAACAAAATTTATAATTTTAAAATTTATTAACTTTGCGCCGTTTAATTAATGACTAAAACTGGATAAATGGGAGATTTATTCCATATTTGGGTATGACAAATACAAGCAATAGAGGCAATACAAAAGAGCGTTATATAATTCTGGATTTTCTACGGGGCATAGCTTTGCTGGGTATCTGCCTGGCAAATTTTCCTGAATTTGCATTATATACATTTCAATCTCCGGATGTGGTTGCGGCCATGCCTACGGCCGGTATAGACACGGTTGTGAAATATTTTCAGTATATTTTTATTGACGGCAAATTCTATACGTTATTTTCCCTTCTGTTCGGTATCGGATTTTCCATCATCTTATCTAATTCGGTAAGGAATAACAGAAATGGTCTCCGGATTTTTTACCGCAGAATGACCGTCTTGTTATTAATCGGACTTTTTCACTTATTATGTTTGTGGGCCGGCGATATCCTCATTCTTTATGCGTTTTTAGGTTTTTTTCTTCCGTTATTCAGAAATGCATCGGATAAAAAGCTATTGATTTACGCCGTTGTATTGTTATTGTTTCCTGTTCTTATCGATGCCTGTATTACTCTTTTCGGATGGAACCTGTCGGCTCCGGTTATCAGGGCTACACAATATTTCCATGGCAAAGCAGGTATTACGGAGAAAAACTTCCCCATATGGCTTGCAGAAGCGAATAGTTATGCGGATGTACTCAGGTTTAATCTGGCCGGAGCTTTTATCCGGATGCAGGAGTTTATTGATGGAAACAGGGCTTTTAAGGTGATGGGATTATTCCTCATTGGGTTTTATATCGGAAAAAAACGGATATATGCCAATCCGGAAGATTATAAAAAAAGTTTGCGAAAAATACGGAATATCGGTTTTATGGTCGGTTTGCCGCTCTCGATACTCTATGCCTGGAATGCAATGAACGGCTCTCCTTCCGGATTAGCGGGAAGCTCTGTTTTATACGCAATTAGCGTGTTCCCCCTGAGTTTTGCTTATATATCGGCGATTTGCCTGTTTTATATTAAAAAGAAAGACCGGCGCATTTTTAATGTGATGGCAGCACCCGGCCGGATGGCGCTTACCAATTATATGATGCAATCTGTCTTCGGAATAATTATTTTTTACGGCATCGGTTTTGGTCTGGGGGCAAAAGTCGGGCTGGTCTATGTTGAATTGATTGCATTGGCAGTTTATCTTGTTCAGATTGTTTATAGTTATGTCTGGCTTCATTACCTTCGTTTCGGACCGATGGAATGGGGGTGGCGTATGCTGACCTACGGGGAATGGCTGAGTATTAAAAAACAAAAACATTCAATTGCGGAAAATTAAATGGAAATAGTATCAATATAAATTTATAAATAACAAATTATCAAAATGAAAAAATTGATCAGTAATACCTTTTTTGAAGGTGAAAGACCTTTATTCGGAACAAATGACTTACGGTTGGAAAATGTAAAATTCTATCCGGGAGAATCGGCATTAAAAGAATGTAATAATGTGGAAGTGTATAAATGTGAATTTATGTGCAAATATCCGTTCTGGCATGATGACAATGCTTTGATTGAGGATTGCCTGTTTACGGTATACAGCCGTGCCGCTATCTGGTATTCTAAAAATATACGCATGATAAACAGCCGTGTGGATGCCCCGAAAATGTTCCGTGAAATAGACGGCCTTTATCTGGAAAATGTAAAATTATCCTGTGCGGGAGAAACCATGTGGAACTGCCGTGATATGAAGTTACGGAATGTGGAAGCCCGTGGCGGCGACTATATTTTTATGAACGGTGTGGGTATTGATATCGATGGTTTTTATCTGCAAGGCAATTATTCGTTTCAGGATGCAAAAAATGTCGTTATCCGTAACGCCCGCCTTGACTCTAAAGATGCTTTCTGGAAAACGGAGAATGTTACCGTCTATGATTCTGAAATAAACGGAGAATATTTAGGTTGGTATTCCAAAAACCTGAAACTGGTGAATTGTAAGATATCCGGTACACAACCATTGTGTTACTGTACGAATCTTGTGATGGAGAACTGTACAATGGCCGAAGACTGTGACCTGAGTTTCGAATACAGCGAGTTGAATGCCGTTATCAATGGTTCTATCACCAGCGTTAAAAATCCGGGAAGCGGATCTATCACAGCAGATTGTATCGGTGAAGTTATTTTGGATGAAAACTGTAAGGATCCGAAAGCCTGCAAAATAAAAACGAGCAAAGAAACTTGTTTGGCATGATGAAGTATAATTTTGACGAAATCATTCCACGCAGAAACACCAATTCGTATAAGTGGGATTCGGCTACCGGTGATGAAGTTTTACCCATGTGGGTAGCCGATATGGATTTCCGTACGGCTCCCTCCATTATTGAAGCTTTTGTGCGGAGGGCGCAACATGGTATTTTCGGATATACCAAAGTGCCTGCAGCTTATTATGATGCAGTGAAAGGATGGTTTGAGAGAAGGCATGATTTCACGATTCAAAAAGACCGGATCCTTTTTACGACAGGGGTAGTTCCGGCGCTTTCGGCTGTTATTAAAGCATTAACGGTTCCCGGGGACCGGGTCATTGTACAGACGCCTGTCTACAACTGTTTTTTCTCCTCCATCCGTAACGACCAGTGTGAAATGACGGCAAACGAGCTGATATACAAAGACGGCTTTTATAGCATTGATTTTGATGATCTTGAAAAGAAAACTTCCGATCCCAAAGCAAAAGTATTATTGCAATGCAGTCCGCACAATCCGGTGGGAAGAGTCTGGACGAAAGAAGAGTTGAGCCGTATCGGCGAAATATGCCTGCGTAATCATGTGGTTGTTGTATCGGACGAGATACATTGTGATCTGGTTTATGCTGGACATACACATACCCCGTTTGCTTCAATCAGCGAGGAGTTTCTGAAGAACTCCGTCACTTGTACGGCTCCGAGCAAAACATTTAATCTGGCCGGGATACAAGTAGCTAACATTATCGCTGCCGACGAAGAAATTCGTCGTAAAATCGATAAGGTGCTGAATGTAAATGAGGTCTGTGAAATTAATGCATTTGCCGTCGAAGCCGTTATAGCTGCTTATAACGAAGGCGAAGAATGGCTGGAAGAATTGAAGACATATTTGTTTGACAATTATATTTACCTGAAAGAGTTCATGAAAACGGAGCTTCCTTCTGTTCGGATTCCGCCGCTTGAAGCGACTTATCTGGTCTGGATGGATTTTTCCGCAACCGGGCAGTCATCGGAAGTAATCGCTGAAAACCTGTTGAAAAAAGAAAATTTATGGGTGAATGAAGGAACGATGTACGGGCAGAGCGGAGAAGGGTTTATTCGTCTGAATATCGCTTGCCCGAGGCAGTTGCTCAAAGAAGGGTTGAACAAAATGAAAAGTTTGTATAAATGCTGAATCAACCGGAAGGGACGGGGGTGAAGAAAATAAACATTCTGGTTGCTTATTTTCTGATATATGTAGTATGGGGTTCCACCTATTATTTTATCGGTGTGGCCCTGAAAGGGTTTCCTCCGTATCTGCTGGGCGCGCTTCGTTTTACAATGGCCGGATTGATATTGCTTGGCATCTGTTATAAAAGAGGCGAACCGGTATTCAAGAAAAGCCTGATTAAAAAATCGGCTGTGAGCGGTATCGTTCTGCTTTTTGTCGACATGGCGGTCGTCATGCTTGCACAACAGTATGTGAGTAGCAGTCTGGTAGCGATCATTGCCTCTTCGACAGCCATCTGGATTATGGCGTTGGATGTTCCTATGTGGAAGAGGAATTTCCGAAATCCGGCCATAATTATCGGGATTGTGATCGGTTTTTTCGGTGTATTGATGCTTTATGTGGAGCAACTGCAACTGGATTCGGTGTTGGGAAACAGGGAATATGGAGTGCTGATCCTGATGTTCGGTTGCATATCATGGGCAATCGGTACGTTATATGCAAAATATCGTTCCTCCCATGAAGAAGAGGTAAATGCGTTTGCCGGATCGGCCTGGCAAATGCTTTTTGCCGGCGCCATGTTCTGGCTTTTCACGCTTATCCGTGGAGATCTGGCAAAAACAGATTTTACAGCTGTTCCCGCCTCTGCATGGTTTTCGCTGGGCTATCTGATTATTTTTGGCTCCCTGCTGGCTTATTCGGCTTATGTCTGGCTGTTAAAGGTTCGTCCGGCAACGGAAGTAGCCACACATGCCTATGTCAATCCGTTTATCGCCGTGTTTTTCGGGACCGTATTCGGCCGGGAAGATGTCACCTGGGTACAGATTGCAGGATTGGTAATTATCCTTCTAAGTGTAATGCTTATCAGCAAAAAGAAAAAAGTAAAGTCGTAATGTGAGAAACCAGGTAAAATAACCGGAAGCTATAAACTTGCCGGATTATTTTGACTTTTTTGAAAAAAAAGTTGCCTGATAGTCATCAGGCAACTCTCCGAAAGCATTCAAGCTGAATTTATCCGGCTTTATTCCCGGGACAGGAATAAAGACTTCATAATCCGTTTTTTATTTTATCTTACATCATATTTTACAAAGAAATAAAAGCAAAGAACTAATAATACCGCTATCGTAATAACCATTGCAATTATATATCCGCCAACAAACAGAATGCGTTTATCGAATGGTGAATACTGTTCCTGGTATTGAGGGATCTGGTCTACGGAGACAGGCTTATTACTGGTTGAAATATCTTCCATGTAATTATACCAGTGAGGACTATCCGGATCTTTGGCATCCAGTTCTTTAAACCATTGAAGGAATTGCTCCTGGAATACATGAAGATCCTGCCAATTTTTCTGAAACCGGAGATATCCTCCCCCGACAAAGGCTTCATTGATATAGTCAAACTGTGCAAGCGGGGAAATTAATGTGAAGTTGCGTGTTTTTTCGAATTGCCGGAACATTTGCCGGTAATAATCATCCCGGATCCTCTTCTCACTGTTTAAATATTGGGCAAACAGGTCGGCACGTAACTGATGCGCCGGATAAAAAGGCTTTCCTCCATAATATGACATACTTCCCGGAGGTGCATTATCTCTGATATCATCTTTTTCACTGTTTACCAACTGTTCGATCTGCTCGGAAGACGGAATCGGAAACAGCTTTTTTGCCCAGAATACCGATGTGTTTGGGATAATAACGGCCACAAACAACCAGAAGCAAAGAGAGAGAAGCAGGCTTACATTGGAGCTCCGGGTAATGACTGAGGATAAAAGTCCGAAAGTGGCGAAGATGCTGATAAATAGCAAACTGACACAGATAAATCCCAACGTGTCCGATAAAAAGGAAGCATTCAGTACAACCTTTCCGGAAAAGGCCATAATAAGTAAACTGATTACAATCCCTGTAAGAAGTATAAATCCGACCATTGTGATGATACTTAACAACTTGCTAAAGATAAAAATGCGCCGCGGAACGGAATTGGAGAAAACCAATGCCAGCGTTTTGTCTTCTTTTTCGCCGGATATGGAGTCAAAAGCGAATAACAAAGTGATGAAGCTGAAAAACATGGAGACGATAAATGCCCAGTTTAGGTTATCCGCCCGGCTCATATAGGGGTTTGTACCCTGATGCCTGACATTGAAACCGAATACGTTGTAAGCGCTGTAGGTATACTGGTTAGGTAAGAATTCCTCTTTACAATCGGCTATTACACTATTATTGCGGGGAGTCAGAATGTAATTCCTTTTATTAACGGCTACTTTGGAAATGTTACCGGCATCATTTGTTAATTCGGTTAATGCAGACTGTGTGTATTTTGCATAATTATTCTGAATATCCTGTATGGAGGTAACAAAAGAGATACTTCCTACAGTAAAAACGACTATTGCAATGATAAAAGATATCTGGAAGCGCAGACTGTATAAATAACCTTGTAATTCTCGTATGTATAGTGTAGTGAACATATTTATATATAATTAATTATCTGACATCATATTTCATAAAAGCCCAAATGATTCCGACTAAGAGGAGCGTCAGGATGGAAAATAATCCGGTTATTCTGCCGGAAGCATCTGTAACA
The DNA here is from genome assembly GCA_031285685.1 of Tannerella sp. Taxonomy (GTDB): domain Bacteria; phylum Bacteroidota; class Bacteroidia; order Bacteroidales; family Tannerellaceae; genus Tannerella. Next base: position 6,203 of record JAITVS010000240.1, on the reverse strand, counting down.
CCTGAATTTTGAGAAGTGGCTGTATAGAGGGGTATTTCATCCTTATTCAAATCTTTCGTATATTTTTCATATTCCGCTTTTTTGGATAACAGGTATTGTTCATGAGGAGTTCCGATCACTTCCTCATTCATGGCAAATTTATCCAGTTTCTTGGGAGTGTAACTGGTGATGGATTTGAACAAGTTGTTACTCCGGTAAAAACGGATGAATGTTTCCCTGTACATCCGGATACTTTCCATGTAACTGCGGTATGCGGAAGCGTTTGTATGACACAGTGACTCTGATATTTGCCGGAATATCTCGGAGGGGGATAACCAAGCAATTTGTTGTTGTAGTTGTTGCTGGTCAGTTAGTTTGTTCAGATAATCCTGTTGCAGGGCCCACTTCTTATCTGCCAGGTCAAATACAGCCTGCTCATTCCCGGATTCAATTTCCAGGTTATATATCGCCGTTGCGATATTGGAGGTTTCGAAATACTTTTCTCCATCCATTTCACTAAAGTAGTTATCATGGGATAACATGATTTTGTCATTTTGTGATATATCATTTTCGACCTGAAAATACAGATTCCTAAGTCCTTCCAGATATTCTTTTTCATATTCATGTATTGTCATTTCAACATTATCATACAGAGGTGTTTTCCGGATACTTCCGGAAAGATAAGTGGAAATGTTCGGTATCAGGAACAGAAACCAGATCCAGCACAGTAGACTCAGAATGATGGAGGAAGCGGAGTGTTTCACAAGACTTGAAATCAGCATCCCGATCAATATGAAGACAATCATATACACGACCGATAAAGCGAATAGTAATACGATATTTCCCCATTCCGAAGCCGAAAAGGATATCGCCGGGTTGATCAGGATGATCAGACATGCCAGTATGTAACAAAACAACAGAATAGGAAGCAGGGTCAGCAACAATCCCGTCAATTTGCCGAAAAGAAAGGAAATACGGCTCACCTGCCCGGTCAGGTTCAGTTTCAACGTTCCGTTTTCTCTTTCCCGGGTGATGGCATCATAGGAAAATACCAATGCCAGTAATGAAATCAGTATGGCGATCACTTTGACAAAGTCGATAGAGAAAAATGCATTCAGCAGGGGATTGTCACGGGTATTTGCATGTCCTTCGGGAAACAATGGATAATTGTAAAAGGACACCTTCACTTTATTACCCATATTATTGCTTATTCCATTGCTGAAAATGCTGAGAGGTTGGGGCTTAAGTACGATCGTAGGACGTATGTACGACCAGACGGAGGCATCTTTCATTTCTTTTTCCGCTCTCTTATTTTCTGTTTCGTATACTTTAACCTGACTGATATAATCATCCACGCTGATTGTCACGGTAAAAGGAATGACGATCAGGCACAATACAAATCCGATTATAAACCTGACGGAAAGCAGGTTTAACAGGAAATCTTTTTTTGCTATTAACCAGATCATACGATAGCCTCCTGCATATAGTCCAGATAAATACGTTCCAGATCGTCCTGCATGAATTCTTCGCGGGTGCGAAGCATCACCAGGCGTCCTTCTTTCATAATTCCAACACGATCGGCAATTGTTTTTGCCCGGAATAGATCGTGTGTACACATCAGAATCGATTTACCCTGGTCACGCAAATTGATGAGTAGCTGCATGAGTTCGGCAGCACTTTTCGGGTCAAGTCCGCTTGTCGGTTCATCCATCACAATGTTGTTTGCATCTTTGATGATCGCGATAGCCAGACCTACTTTCTGGCGCATTCCTTTCGAGAATGTTTTAAGTTTCCTCTCAAAAGCCTCTTCCTGTAATCCTACCTGGCGCATGACATTGTAATAGTCTTTTTTCGTTAGGCTTGTTTTGCCGCCCAAACGGGCAAAGAAATCCATATTTTGACGCGCTGTAAAGTTTCCGTACAGCATTACGTTCTCGGAAACAAAAGCGACATGCTTTTTGGTCTCCAAAGGTTGGTCCATCACGTCTATCCCGTCAATAACCGCTTTGCCTGAAGTAGGTTCGATAAAGTTCAGGAACAGGTTGATCGAGGTTGTTTTCCCGGCGCCGTTTGCGCCTAAGAGGAAGAATATTTCACCCGGTTTGATTTCCAGGTTAAGGGCGTCCAAAGCCAGAAGCCCGTCTTCGTAACGTTTTGTTAAATCGATTGCTTGTAACATAGTCTTAATATTATATAGTTATTATCTTTTGCTTAATTTCATTCCGAACCAGACAATACCTCCGATAAAGGTAATCAACAACAGGATCAGCGCTAAAGTACCCCAGACGGAGGTCGATGCGTTTACCTGAATGCGGACTGTTTTATCTTCGGTATCTACTTTCCGGTTGTCGGCCATCGCTTCTGTTTTGATCTTTATTTCCTGAGCGCCCACACCACCGTCTTTCGGTGGAATAACGGTTATTTTTACCCGTTCTTCTTTTTCGGGATCAAGACTGCTGATCATATTGGGTTCTATGACGGTTTCCCATCCTAACGGTTTTTCGGTTGTGATCCGGATATTATCCAGCCTGCGACTGCCACCGTTGCGTACGGTTATATCCATGACGATCTCTTTTCCGGTCGTTGTTTCGTGGTAAAGGTTATTGGCCCTTACCTCAATCCGACCTTTACCGCGCGGGATAATTTCCAGCTGCTCACTGCCGGCGCTTTCCCCGTTTACCGAGTTAACCGCTTCTACCTGAAACTTAATCGGCTGATCGATAACGACCTGTTCATCGTCCCGATCCGGCAGATAAACTTGTAAAGATAGTGTTTTTACGTTCACACCCTGTGCAAACCGTATTTGGGTGACTTTGCTGCCGCCGTCCGTAAAATCGTAGCTGATCTGACGAGGTAGATTTTTTACCTCTAACCGGTATACATCATCGGTCGTTGAAAAGCGTTCCAATGTAATGTCATAAGATGCTTTACTACTCAGATCCGCCTCCTGACTGAACTGCATGGAAGCGATATCAATCAGGCTCATGCTGGCATCTTTTTTCAGATAGATGTTTTTTTCGTCTTTCCGGTTGTTGTAGTTCAAGGAAACCGTCAGATTTTCGGCATCTTTCAGCAATTCGAAATCCGCATCGGCCTGTTTGCCTAATTCAATGGATGGAACACGATATTCATAGGGAGAACCGATAATCGTTTTAGACTCATTATCTACCAGGGATACATAGATATTATAGATTTTACCGGAACGCATTTCGGGAGTAAACACATCGAAATGATCCTGAAACTGGCTGAGGTATTCTTCATTTCCTTCCAAAGCGCTTTTCATGGTAATCTTTACTTTCCGGTTACCTCGCTTATCCTGGTATTTTACGGCCCGTTCGACCGTGATATAACTTTGTTGGGAAATGAGTTTGAGAATGAGCTTCTGGTAATCCACTTCTTTGCTGAGTAATTCGTTTTTCGAACGGTTGTAGTCATTCGCCGAGATTGCTTTTTCTTCATATAGCTTCGTGTCGTTCTCAAATTTTTGCCTGGCAACCTCATAGTCGGCTCTGGTTTTCTTCAGATCTAACAGTAAGGCTGCTTCCGTATCTCCCTGTGCATGGGAAAAACCGGCAAACAGAAGAAAAATCAGCATCATGTAGGGTAATCGTTTCATTTGATTTATTTTTTACTTATTAAAATCGGTTTTATTATCACTTATATTGTTTTGTCTTTCCAGGAGGTAGCTCCGTTTGTTTTCAAAATCATACATTGTTTTCCTGTTCAGGTTGGCTACGGCAAGGCGGTAGGTAATGTAACTTCCGATATAGGAAAGTTGTACCTGCGAAAGTCGTTCCTGTTCGATGGCAAGCTCCTGGCTGGTCATATCACCGTTTTCAAATCGCAACTGACTGATACGGTAACTTTGAAGGGCGACTTCCCGGTTACGCTGGTTGATCCGGAAACGTTTTTCGGCTTCATATACGGTACGGACGATTTCACGGATTTCACGTTCTATCGTACGTTGGGTATTTTCCAGATTCAGTTTTCGTTGTTTCAGCCGAACCTGTTCCCGTCGTACCTGATTTTTAGCTCTTCCCCAATCTGCAATCGGGTAGGAAAGTGTCAGGGCAATCCCCCGGTTGGAGGGGCGATCTCTCATATTTTCAAATGAAGAGCTTACCAGTTGACCGACAGATCCTCCGTCACGCGTACTTAAACCTGTAAAATCATAATAGGCCGAGATATCTCCTTTGAATTCTCTTTTTCGTTTGGCCCGTTTTACTTCTATCTCCTGTAATTGAATATCCAGGTTGTTCTCTTCAATTTCCATCCGGTTACGTAACGCCTCTTCAATCGCCAGTTGTATATCAACTACAAGCGCTTCGAATTCCATCTCGGCTTCCAGCTCTATTTCTTTGTGAAGCTCTATTCCTATCAGGAGTTTGAACTCATCTTTGGCTGCATCCAGTTTTCCCTGGCTTTCCATCACACGGGCTTCGTCCTGCGCCATGGTAATTTCTGCGATAAGCAGATCTCCTTCGGGCAGATTCCCGGTTTCCTGTTTAAGCCGGGTAATGCGGAGCGCTTCTTTTGAATTAGCCAGACGATCCTGGTTGGTCTGATGTTCGTAAGCCAGTTGATATACCTCATAAAAGCCGGATGTTACATCATATACAATATCCATTTGTACCCGGGTAAAATAGCAGGTGGACTTTTTATAATCCAACTCAGCGACCTTCATATTCTCTTTTAAAAGATTGGCCGTGAATACGGGCTGATTGAAAGACAGTGCAAAACGGGAATATACCTGGTCGCGTTCCATCTCCTTATAATCCATCTGGGATAAAGTAGTTTTGTAGTTTTCCCAGTACATTCTGGAAGAAAAAGCGAAATTACCTCCGGTAGGCAGTACATAGGTGAAATTCAGATTACCTCCGGCCTGAATAGAGCCGACGGAATTGTATACCGGCAGGCCGTCTACCTGTGAGATTTGTGCCAATTCTTCACTCCATGAGGGAGTGAAGAGGTTGAAATTCAACAACGGTTTAAATTCCGACTTTGTATACAAGTAAGAAAAACGGGTAGCATCAATTTCTTCTTTATAATAATTTACCATATAACTTTCCCCCAATGCTATTTGAATAGCTTCTTCGTAAGATATTTTTCTTTTATCAGATGACTTTATGGAAGAAAAAGCCGTTATGCAGAAAATAATCGTGTATAGTAACTTTTTTTTGTTCATACTTTTTTATTACTGATTTATGAGTAACAGATTACCCAAAAAATGTTTTTACTTTCACTTGCTGTCATATATAAAACAAACACTATGCCAAAGATATTAATTCACTTATAATTAAATATTTATACTTAAAGAGGTGCTGTTTTGAGTAAATATTAAAGGTGTAAATGTTCTCAATTTGGGTAATTTTTTACACAATGCATGGGAGTGTTTGGATAAAATATTATATTTGTTGCCTAAATAAATGAAGTATGCCCATCTTTAAGAAGAAAAATAAAGCCGGTCCGGATTTAGGCTTATTGCTTTCCGAATTTAACCGTTCATTGATGCTTATTATTGATAAGTCGTTGCTTATCAGTAATTTTATTTCAAAAATAAAACAAATAAGCCAGGTCGATTCCGTCTATATCTTTTTACTGGATGAACTTACCGGAAAATATAGGTTACAGAATCCCGGAGATAAGACAGCCTGTATTTTGGATGGAAAGGGGAAGCTGATCAACTGGCTTTCCGTGAATGAAAAAGAGTTATTACTTTCCCGGCATGCCGATATCGTCGGATATTTTTCAAAAGAAGAGCAGGATATCCTGAGTCAGTTGAATACCGAATTGATCTATCCATTAAAGGTCATGAACCATATCAGCGGCACTGTATTTCTGGGTAATAAAAAGGATCAGACGCCGTATTCCGAACAGGATATAAACCTGTTATCACTCTTATTCGACCAGGCTGCATTTGCCATAGAGCAAGCTTCCTTGTATGAGACACAAACCGATCGTATAAGAAAGATGTACCGGACAGACCGGCTGGCAACTTTGGGAGAATTAGCTGCAGGTGCGGCTCATGAGATTCGGAATCCGTTGACTTCTATACGAAGTACTATCCAGTATTTAAGTAAGGATTATGCAAATGATCCGGTTAAATCGGAAATGGTTTCGGAATTGATAACGGAAGTTGAGCGTATCAATAAAATTGTACAGGGACTTTTGTCATTTGCCCGTCCTTCCGGGTTGAATACATCCGAAGTTAATATCGGGTATCT
>JAITVS010000121.1 GCA_031285685.1 Tannerella sp. | reverse complement strand
ATAACCAACCGGTATAGTCCCGGTTATTGCAACTGGTCCTTGCAGGAACAGCAAAAGTTGTTTCATTTGCTTGGTGACAAGCCGGTAAACGTTACACTTTCGTCTTCATGCCTGATGCAACCGATAAAATCCGTCAGCGGTATCATCGGTGTCGGTCGGAACGTGAAAGAAAAAGCATACGGATGCACTGTTTGTAATAATAAAGATTGTATTTACAGAAAGATTCTGGAGAAATCTTCAGAAACAGAACTACAGCGCTGAATAGATATGGATTATAATATCAGAAATACATGGAAAATAAAAAAGGAAGTTTAAAAAGTACAATTGTCGTGTCGCTTACGAATTATCTGGATGCAGGAGCGATTGTGGCCGGCGCAAGCGGATTGACACTGTGGCAGGATTACCTCGGACTTACTGCAGGAAATCTCGGTTGGCTCAACGCTATCAGTGCTAATTGTTTCGGAGCGGCTGTCGGTGCTGTTATCGGCGGTTTTCTTGCTGATAAATATGGCCGGAAAACGATTTATACCTATAATATGCTTGTGTATATGTTAGGTGTCGCAATTATTATGTTTTCAGTCAGTTTTCCGATGCTGTTACTTGGATTTCTGGTCACCGGTATTTCGGTAGGTGCCGGTGTTCCTGCTTCGTGGACCTATATTTCCGAAAATTCGGAAGTCGGTAATCGCGGACGGAATATCGGTATTTCGCAGTTTGCATGGGGAGTCGGCCCGGCTATCATCCTGATACTGGGAATGTTGCTTGCGCCTGGTAAAGAGGGTGAATCGGCTGGTATGTTGTTCGGACCGGTTCAAAAAGCGGCGATATTTTTCTTAGGTGGTGATACGAGTATTGAAGCTGTTAATGTATTCAGTAGCCGTATTATTTTCGGTTCGTTGTTTATCGTAGCATTTATTGCGTGGCTGTTGCAGCGGAGACTCGACGAATCGAAAGATTGGGAAGAGGCTAAACGGGTACAGGATAAAATAAAACAACCGGGTGTTTTTTCATCATTCGGATTACTTTTTACCAATAAGGTAAATGTTCGTACCATTCTTTTTCTTGCAGGTATTTACATTACCTGGAACCTTGTTGCGAGTGTGATGGGATTTTTCCAGCAGCATATTTATGAGACTGCAGGAGGCCTGTCAAATGGACAGGCCAATATGTTATCTGCCGTACAATGGTTAATCATTGTTGTGGTAACCTATTTTGGCTTTGCCATGCTGGTCGATAAGGTAAATCAGCGTTGGCTTTATTTTGCCGGTACGGCAACAGGTATATCGGCGTGGTTTGTTCTCATTTTTGTCGGAATAAAAAATCTCTCTGCTTTGTGGATTTTTACTATTCTTTGGGGTATTCACGCAGGGATGAGCGTGCAGGCATTTTATGCACTTTGGGCGTCGGAACTCTTTCCTGCCAGATATCGCGCTGCGGCACAGGGGGTTATGTTTTTTATTGTAAGGGGCGCTTCGGCCGTTTGGGGATTGGTTTTTGTCAATATTTATGGCGCGCACGGTGAAGGATTTTATCTTGCCGCTTACATTATGGTCGGTCTGTTGCTATTCGCCTTGATCGTAGGCACAATCTGGACACCTCAGACTCGTGGTAAAACATTGAAACAAATAGAAGAAGAAAGATATGGAGACGAGAAATGAAACCTGGATCTGGTATCCGGGTGATTATGAAATATGGTTGGGAAACGAAATGCAGAACCGCCGGACAGAGCGAGGCGGTTTCTTTCCTCCTTTCTGGAAAATGGACAGCCATTATGTCCTGGTCGAATTTTCCAAGAAGATAGAATTACAACAGCCCGAGGAGGTAGAGATCTATGTCGAAGGAAAATATAACATCAAATTGGACGGGAAAATCCTTCCGGCTTATGATAAAATGACGATTCCAGCCGGAAAACATAGCCTGAATATCAAAGTACATAATCAGGCGAATGTACCTTCCGTCTATGTCAAAGGAAAAACTTTTGGCACCGATGAGTCATGGCTTGTCACTTTTGAAGATAAAGAATGGATCGATGAATCGGGCAAAGCGTCGGATACGTCTTCCGGTACGGTTTATCTGAATGCCGGCGCCTGGAATTTTAATTCTCCCGATACGCCTCCGTCAAAGTTTCGTCTGGCTACAACTCCAATGCAAGCGGTAAAAACAGAGCAACATGGAAATGGTATTTTAGTCGATTTCGGAAAGGAAACATTCGGCTTTGTACGATTCCATAACCTGAAAGGAAGCGGAATCCTGTCCGTCTATTACGGAGAATCTCCGGAAGAAGCACTGGATAAGGATGATTGCGAAACATTGGATCATTTTGAAATAAACAATCCTGAGTCAAAAGATTTTGTCTCACCGGATTCAAAGGCATACCGGTATATTTATGTCGAAGCCACCTCTTTATTCTATGACTCCGTTTCCATGTTGTACGAATATCTGCCGTTGGATTACAGAGGCAGTTTCAGGTGTAATGACGAATTGATTAATAAGATCTGGGACGTTTCAGCTTATACGATGCACCTTACTTCACGCGAATTTTTTATCGACGGCATCAAACGAGACCGCTGGATTTGGAGCGGGGATGCTTACCAGAGTTATCTGATGAACTACTATCTGTTTTTCGACTCACCATCCGTTACACGTACCATGCTGAATCTTCGTGGAAAAGATCCGGTTACAAGCCATGTCAATACCATTATGGATTATACATTCTATTGGTTTATGGGCGTTTACGATTACTTACAATACACGGGTGACAGGCATTTTGTCAAACAATTTTATCCGCGTATGCAATCGTTGATGGATTTTTGTCTGAAACGGCGGAATGAAAACGGAATGATGGAAGGTCTGGCCGGAGATTGGGTTTTTATCGACTGGGCTGATTTCAGGATGAGTAAAAGCGGAGAGGTGAGTGTCGAGCAATTGCTTTTTTGTCGCAGCCTCGAGACAATGGCTATTTGTGCGAAGATCATGGACGATACGGATAGTGAACAAAAATATTCGACATTAGCCTCCAACCTGAAGGGGAAATTGTTCGACGCCTTTTGGTCGACCGAAAAAAACGCGTTCATACATAATCGTGAAAACGGAAAAGTGAGTGAGCAGGTTACACCGTTTACCAATATGTTTGCCGTATTGTTCGGCTATCTGGACGAAGATAAGAAAAAAGCTGTAAAAAAAAACGTATTGATGAATCCGGACGCATTGAAGATAACAACCCCGTATATGCGTTTTTATGAACTGGAAGCCCTGTGTGTCTTGGGCGAACACCACCATGTAATGAAAGAAATACGCGATTATTGGGGCGGAATGTTAAATCTGGATGCTACCTCATTCTGGGAAAAATACAATCCGCACGAAAGCGGTACGGAACATTTAGCAATGTATGGCCGTCCTTATGGCAAAAGCCTTTGCCATGCATGGGGAGCAAGTCCGGTTTACCTGTTAGGCAAGTATTATATCGGTGTGAAACCCGAAAAAGAAGGTTACAAAGAATTTTCAATCACCCCCGTTTTAGGCGATTTAGAATGGATGGAAGGCTCCGTTCCGACTCCCAACGGAGATATCAAGGTCTATATGGACAAACAACAGATAAAAGTTTCGGCAACAGAAGGTGAGGGATACCTTTATTTCACCGGTAAATCTACTCCCCAAACGAATAGCGGAACAATTGAGCGGATTGAAGAAAACAAATATAAACTCAAAATAAATCCTTCGACCGGATACCTGGTGAATGGTGAGTTTTAAAAAAAACTGTGATTGGCGGATATTATGATTTATTTTTGATCTTGATTTTTTGACAGGTTAAGATAACGAGGGGAATATTTTTGAAATGATATCCCCCTGTTGTTTTATTTATATAAGATGCCTGTGATATTCTTAGTTGATCCAGGGTTCTTTGGGAACATATGGATAAATTGATATGTCTACAGGTTCTTTTGCCGGAATAATATCCTTATAAGGCGCTTGTATTCCTGCTTTTTCCATGATTGCATTTGCTTCGTCGTCAAACGGGCGGTTACGGAAATTGATCGTATTCGTTAATGGTGTATTTACTCCGTTGTTGATGGTTCCGTTGTCTTTTACGAAGTTGTGGTCAATGACGATATCATGGCAACGGTCGGATGCGATGTGAAGCCATAGTCTATGCAGGCTGTTGACTACATTATCCGTGATTGTGAAGTAGGCGGAACCGTCATCCGGATAAATGCAGCGTGGGCCGTCAAACAGGTAATTTCCTTTAATAACGGAGTTGGGCTGTTTGCCCAGTGTATATAATATGCCGCCGTCATGTAGTACCAGATGGGTTCGTCCGATTCGATTGTAGTTCATCGTATTGTTTTTGGCTACGGTCGACGGAGGAATGCCCGCGTTGGCCCACCACCATCCGCAGGCAATGGCTCCGTATGGTGTTCCGGCTATATCATTGTAGTCAAAGTTCACGTTTTCAACGAAAAAGGCAAGGATGGCTTCGACCATCCGGAAATCGAGCGATATATTGCGAATGTAGTTATTGGTAACCTTTATGTTTTTACAAACCCCTTCAAGGCCGGAGCCGTAGATATCCCCATCACCAATTTCATAGTGTTGCGGATGTCCGGTATTTATCGCATTACCTAATAAGTCGTTAAAAAAGTTTCCGGTAATTTCCGAATCGATAACATCGTTCACATAACTGATGGCCGTTGCTGAATTGAGTTGCACAAAACGGTTGCGGATGAATGATATATTCTGGCTGTTTTTTACATCAACCGTTCCCGGAGGTACGTCAATACTGTTATATCTGGTAGGATGCCAGTTTCCGTCCGGTATATATTTGATCGCAAGCCCCAGGCTTTGAATGCCTCCGAAGCCGTTTGAACCGTCAACCTCCATCAGATTCCAGTTATCATGGGAAAAGGTAATGCCTTCGAATGCAATGTTTTTTACACGCGAATCGTTGGACGAACCGTAAATGCGGATCAGTCCCTCACTGACAGGGGCTATAACATCCGCTTTTGTCATGTCTTCATTTTCCGTATAATAATAAATACGTTGTTTTTTTCGGTCGAAATAAAATTCACCCGGATTATCCAGAAGTTCAAAAGCATTCCGGATGATAAAATCCTTGTCATAATTTGTTTTTCCGGCCCATGCCAGTGAGGTCAGGATTGCACCGTACGGTTGCTGTAGTTTGATGACCAGCGTATCACGGTCAATTCTCTCTACTGTCGAAGCACAGAAGATCTTTTCATTCCATACGTTTTTCTGAATTATTTCCACGTCTTCCGGATTAGAAAGCAGCGGCAGGTCTTTATACATAAATTTGATGCCTTCCACAACCGTACCTTCGCCATAGGCCCATGGTTCGTCTCCTTTTACGCGAAGCTCACCCCAGCTGCCCTGACCGGTAATAGGGTTTCCCATACCCGCCATCCGGGCGCGGTTTCCGTTTACAAATAAGGCACGGAGTTTCTTATCGTTGTTGAACGGCGCACTATAGATATGCCTGTGAGTAGTGGGTTCCCAGCCGGAAAGCTTACGACCTCCGCTGATCACGGGTGTTTCGTTCTCATAGGCTTTGTAAATGACGCGAAAGCCGTTTGTTCCGCCGTCTTTTTCCGTCAGAATCAGTGGTGATGATAAGTAATAAGTGCCTCCACGAAGATAAACAATGATGTCTTCGTTCATCTTTTTATTGATTTTCCGTACAGCCTGTTTGGCCTCATCCAGGGTGGAGTAGGGTGCCTGTGATGTTCCTTTTCCACCTTTCGGTGCGTCGGGTGCAACATAGATAGCCTGTTGCGCATGTAGGTTCACGCCTGATAATAAAAAGGTGAAAAATAAAATGAAAGCAATTTTAAACATTCTCATAAATATATGTTTAGTAAAAGATTAATAATAAAGTATCGTATTCTCTGTCCTTATTAAAAGTTATTCAGGGTCGATCTTTATGACCTGTGCCGGATCTGACGGGATCCTGGTCCGTGGAGGTATTATTCCTGATAAATGAAATTTACATTATCGAAAATAACATTCTGTCCTTCGAGAATTTCCATATTCTGCTCCTTACTTCTGATGGTGGAATTGCGGATTGTGAAATCTTTTATGTCACGCATCAGAATTAGTTTGCCGCAGGTAATATCCATATTTTCAATAATTACATTTGTCAATGGGGTTTCCGGAATGCATTTTGCGCTGATAAAATATTCGCGGGTATTAATTTTTACATCACGCATATAGATGTTGCGAAAAACCGGAGTCAGCTCATTAACCGGACGTTTGGGCAGCCGGTCTGCCAGTTCTCCGACAAAAGTATGGCTTCCTAATAAATCCCATTCAATCGCATTTCTGCTGATATTCATTAAAACCCGTTCATAGTAGATGTTTTCTCCGCCGCCACCCCGCGGACGACGTGTTTTGAAACGGAATCCGCGATCGGTCCCGTCGAACACGCAGTCGTGTAAGTAAACGTTTCTGATCCGGCCGGCCGTTTCGCTTCCTATGGTAATCGCTCCATGTCCGGCTTCGGAGAGACAATAGCGTACGACAATATTTTCCGTCGGACGGTTTACACGTATGCCGTCTTTATCCCGTCCGGCTTTCATGGTGAAGCAGTCGTCTCCGTTATTCAGTGTCGAGTATTCAATTAGTACGTTGCGTGACGATTCGATGTCAATCCCGTCTCCGGTCGGAATCTCAACCGAATTTACCGTTATGCCGCGAATGATTACATTATCGCAATAAATAGGAGTGATATTCCATGTTACGCTGCGTTCTACCGTGATACCTTCGATCAATATATTTTTGCATCCGACCAGACAGACTGATTTCGGTTTATAAAAATAACGCCCTTTGCTACCGTCGTATATACGGTCCTTCACACTTGATGCCTGATCGATAGCCGTTTCGACGACTCCGGGCGGATTAGCCGCCGTTCGTACGGGTGCATTCATTTCCGGACCGATAATCTTTCCTTTGCCTGTCAATGCGATATTTTCGGCATTGTGTGCATAGATGAATCCGCCGCTTGACATCACTTCAATACCTTCCACGCGTGTAAATACGGCAGGCAGAAAGTCCTCAATTTCTCCGCCGATATATAATTCCGCTCCTTCTTCGAGGTGCAGATTAACATTACTTTTTAACGTAATACGTCCGGTATTCCATTTTCCGGCAGGAATAATCACCGTACCGCCGCCGCGTTTATTTACCCGGTCGATTGTCTTTTGTATGTTTTTGGTCGCTTTTACTTCAGGCTTAGCACCCACATCGGTAATACTGAGCTTATATGCGGGAAATACCGGTTTAGTCGGAAGGGGCATCGGAAATGGTGCTGAAATCGGTTCTATATTATCCGGAAGAGCATGGGCTCCTACTTGTTGTTTACCTAACAAAGGTTTATCGGAACGAACTGTTCTGAATTGAGATGATACGGATGCCGATACAAAACAGCATGCAATGATGTAGAAAATTGTTTTCATAAGTATTGTTTGTTTTTCAAAGATAATAATGATCAATAGTTATTCGCAAAGATAAAAATTATTTGAATATGTTTCTGCAAAAACGAAAATAAAATGATGTAAATCGAAGATAATCGAAATGAATTGCATTTATGTTGTTTATATTAAGATGTTTAATTTAATAAAAAAGAACTGTGTAATTAATTGCATTGTTTGGATTAAAGTGCAATGTTTAAAAAGAATGTCGATTTGATGAATTCATTAAATTATTTATTGTTACATTTGCAATCCTTCCTTGCGATTTTTTTCGTTTGAGCCCGGTTGATTTTCGAAATTTAAATAATAAAAAATGATTATTTTATTGTACGCTTATGAAAAAATGGATCCTGTTTCTAATGTTTCTTCCCCTTTTTCCGGTAGAAAAAGTGTGGGCCATGTCAGACAATGTTCAAAAAGCCGGTTTCTCTCCGGCTGATTATGCAATTGTGTCCTCCGGTTTTAAATCATTTGAAACCGTGCGTTATGGAAATCCTTACTCCGGTAATTTTCGAAGTATCTTACGGATTTCCCCCGAAATCAATGGATTAAAGGGCGTTCGCCTTCCGGTTGATGAACAGGGAAATCCGAAAACTGCGACTCTGAAACTGAAATTCAACGGTTCTGTAAAGTTACTGATAGGAGTAGCGGAAAAATCCGGCCGGTCGGTAAATAATCCTCTGTTGGAAAAAATTAATTTTCATCGTGGAACGCTTTCCGTAAAGCCGGTTTTATTAAATGGATTAAGTGTCACCGAACTCCCGGCTATGGATATATATGAAGTACGTTATCCGTCTGGGGAACAGGAAATTACGATTCCGGCGGATCCGGGATTCCATATGGCAATTCTGGGAGTTGTATCTTCCGGACAGCGCATTCCGTATCGTGATACCGGAATAGGAGACGAAGAAGATTATGAAGCATTTTATATCGAGGGTTTTGCAGAAGGTCCGCAGTTGTTTACTGTTATCGGAGGACAGGATGATCCTGTCGTGGAAGAAGGAATGCCCGGAACAGAGGGTATTCAGGGCGGATTTGAAGGAGGCTCTATTGTCCGGATTGATGATGTCTATCACATGTTTCCTACGGAACGCGCCGGTGAAGAAGGAATGCCGGCTACGTATGACCGTGTAAAAACACGGATCGGTCATTGGACCAGTACGGATGCGATTCATTGGACCCGTCGGTCGACGATCCTTCAGGCCAGTGGAGTATATGCCGTTTCTCCGGAAGATAATCCGATGAATGATCGCCGCTCGGCAATCTGGTCGTATATGCCGGTCTTCAGTGAGGAAAATAATCGTTGGTACGGACATTACCTGGCTTATACAACAGACCGGGATATCGCTCCGAATCATTCGTTCGGACGAATCTGGCGTTGTGAGTCGACAGTTGAAGGTATAGAGGGTATCGGCGGTCCCTACAAAGATATGGGCATTGTGATTGAGCCGGGACTTAGTTCGCAGTGGTGGGAAGGTCGTCAGGGAGTCGCCTCTTTTTTTCCGTATAAAGTTGGTAATAAATGGTTGAGTTTTATCAGCGGTGCATATCCGTTTATGAACCCGGGCGATTATCCGGATAAAGGAGGAAAAGGGTGGTTTGTCGGACTGGCAGAATCGGATAAGCTGGAAGGCCCGTGGACCCGTCTGGATACTACCGTTAATCCGATGGTATCAATACACCCCTGGTTTGTGGAAAACCCGATTGTTTCAAAACTTCCGAACGGCCTTTATATCGCCGTATTTGACGGCGGTCCTGAATGGTTGAAGTTACCCAACCAGATCGCTTATTCCCTCTCTAAGGGCGGATACACCTGGACACGTGCACGTTATATTCCGATTGATATAAAAGTGAAAAAATGGTGGGATACAATGCGTACTCCCTTGTGTCTGATGCCGGAAGGTGACGGGGTTTACACAATTATTTATGCGGCGATTAACAATAACCGTCGTTATCATCCGATGGGTATGGTTCAGGTGAAGATGGATATGAAGGTGCTGGATGAAATTGCTGCCGGATTATAATTTCGTTTATATAGTTCACTCCATTTGCCTTTGTTTAATGACATCCCCGGATGATCGTCCTGCACCGGAAATAAATTTTGCCGTCATAACCTCAGAACGGTTAAACCGTAAAAATAATGAAGAGGATTATCCATAAGGTGTTTTTGCCCGGAAGATAAAAATGTTTTTAATAAAACAACAAACAAAATCAGATGCGTTGCCCAGATATTTGTCCTGAAATTTGTTGCATTTTAAAAAAAAGTAATACCTTTGGGCCGGTTTATTAATCTAATCGGACTATGCAAATAATATCAGCCGTTTTAGCCCCCTAGTTAAGGGCTGATTCCCCACTGTTTGTGGCGAGGTCGTTCATTGGTAATTTTTTTTTTCATCTAACTAAATATATTGAATATGACAAATTTTAAATTAAAAAAGTTTTATTTTTCAGCAACAGCATTTGGGATGCTGCTTGTTATGTGCGGCAATAGTCTGTATGCAGCGAATGGTAGCATGGTAAGCAATGCTCCGGTGGTTACCGGCGCTTCCCTGCAAAATATGCAGGAAGCGAAAGTCGGAACTCCGGCGCCGGAATTTACGCTGACCTCGGTTGATGGCAAAAGCGTAAGCCTTTCGGACTTTATTAAAGGGTATGTCGTCGTACTCAACTTCTGGTCCTCATCATCGGCCGAAAGCCGTGCGATCAACGCCGAGATCGCCGGACTCGAAAAGAAATACGAAAACATGGACGTGGTGTTCATAGGTGTTTCACTCGACGAGAATAAGGCCGACTGGCAGGCTGCCGTCGGAAATGACGGACTTACAGGGCTGCAGGTCAGCGAGTTGAAAAAAACCGAAGACGCGAACATTGCAAAGCTATACGGTGTTACATCTGTTCCTGCCGTATGTATTATTAATCATGACGGTACCATTCTTGACATACGGAACGACGGTACCGGTATCGACAGGATCCTGAAAGAGAAATTTCCGGACGTAAATCGATAGCTGTCGGATAATGATTGCAAATCCTTGAATATGGTCCGTTATTGCACCTTTTCATGCCTGACATAGCACATTGGTAACTATCTCCGTTCATTATTGTTTTTTTGTAATGACGGGGAGGTTTGCCGTGTCCGACAAACTAAAAATTATATTTCCAATATTTTATTATAAAAAAAAATTATGAAACAAACAAACTTTTTCAAAAAGAGAATCCGTTACTTTGCGGTTCTATTTCTGACGGCGTTTTGCGGCCATGTTTTGCATGCCCAAATAACGCATAACATGTCATCGGGGACTATAACCCTCTCGAATGGCGCCGATTATATCATTACCGGAATGAATGACGGTTCCGCTACCGTAATTATTCCCGAAGGCTATCAGGGAACGGTTACGCTCCGGAATCTGACGATCACTTCGTCCGGCGCTTCTCCTATCAAGGTTACCGGTAAAAATGGCCGGTCCAATCTGGATCCGTTGACCAAAGTGAATGTCATCCTGGAAGGAACGAACCGTTTAACGGCAAACGGTGCCGGTTCTGCTGCATTTCAGGTTGATCAGGGCGCCCAGATATCAATCAGCGCCGTTGAGCCTGCCGATAATAGCAGTGGTACCCTTACCGCTACTTCTAACTCTTCCGGCGGTGCGGGTATCGGAACATTTAACTATGCTAATCAGGGAACAGCCACTCTCAGTACCGGCGGTTCCGGTACGACCGCAGGTGGTAATATCATTATTTCAAGCGGAACCGTTACGGCTGCAGGAGCATCACATGCCGCAGGAATCGGCGGCGGCTGGCATTCGTATTACAATGGAAACATTATCATCTACGGAGGTGTTGTGACAGCTACCAATCCAAGCCACGGAGCGGGTATCGGCAGTGGTTGCCCCAGAGGATCAGGCGTTGTCAGCGAGTATGCGCCGGAAAGCGCGATCATCGTCATTCCGCCTGCACAGATCCTTAATACATACGGATACGGTCAACCGAATAATCCTAACTATACTCTTGCGGGAACAGCTGCTCTCTGCTATATCGGCGACCCGAACAAACCGGCTATTGACGTCTACACCAAAGGGGCGATTAAGGAACAGAATGCAAACATCTACGCCGACCTGACGGAAACACCTTCGGTGGCCAATCGGATGAGGCAGTTGAACATCCCATTGGATCTTGCTGCCGTAAAGTTCGGAAATACAGGCTTCTCCGGGACTTACCGGACATATGCGGACGTAAATGAACCCGTTACATTTTTTACGGATGCTTCCAGCACCGATCCTCAGACGGCAGGACGTCCTTTTATGCCTGTCGCAGCGACCATTAACCGTCAGCAGAGTGTCGAATTACCTATGCTCGATGCCAATATCTCGTTCGTAGTTACACCTGCTCTTGCGTTGGAAGCCGGTTATACGGCGCCTCAGGCCGAAACGAATGCCTACCTGTTGAAAGTGATCTATAACGACTCCCGGCCCATATCCGGTCTCCGGTTTGATCTGCAGAAAGAAACCGAAAGTCAGAGCGATTTCACGGGATTAACTTTCTTAGATGTGAATGGTAACCCACGCACCGCACCGACCGTTTTAAATAATGGTGACGAATTTTATATCAGGGTACCAATCAAAACAGGTAAACCGGTTGGCATCTACCAGGACGTTCTCCGGTTGGAAGGGACGTTCCAGGGTCAGTCTACCGGCTATATCCGCCAGGTAGTAACCCAGCCCATCGTTTATAACGATACGGAAACGAACGAATATATCACTGTCACGGCCGACCCGCAGACGTTCAGCGTTATCCATCCGACCGGCAAAACCGTCGCCCTGACACTCGGCATCCGCCACACAGGTATTAACAACGTAGCTTACGACGCAAATTCGGTAAAGGCCAAATACATTATTACCACCCGGCAAAAGTATGCCGACGCAGTGGCGGAAACCCCGATCAGTCAGTGGGCGGATCTGGAAGTGCCCGGAAACAGTGTAACGGCAGTGGCCTTGGCGGCCCCGACCGGTGGAAGCTCCGTAACCAATGCATCGTTTGACGGCAAAGAATCGAATACCTACTACATTCACTGGTATGTGGAATCCGGCCTGGTCATGGCGCACAGCACGGACGTAACAAGCCCTGTTCGCGAAAACGGCGGCTTCGGCAAATATATCATCTTCCCGCCTAAGCACATCGCCTACAACGGTAACGAAAATAACGGCGGCGATGTGCCGGCCGATCCGGTTAACTATCAGGAGAACGACGAGGCAACCGTTCTCGGAAACACAGGTAACCTTACAAAAACAGGTGCAACGTTCATCGGCTGGAGTTTCAACCTTTTGCCCGTCATCATGGCAGCAACCGACGTGCCGGTTGATCTCGCGAATGCAGGTAATAAATTTACGATCGTAACCGATACAACGCTTTACGCCGTATGGGCCGATGACCGGAAAGGGCCGGCCGGAAGCAGCGATAATATAGCCGATTATCTGCAGTTCGGCGTAACATATGACGGTAACGAACACACTGCCGGTAACGTTCCGGAAGACCAAAACCTTTACAATGCCGGCAACACGGTGACCATCCGACCCAAAGGCAACCTGGTCAAGGACGGTGCTGTATTCCTCGGCTGGAGCCTCCTGAAAGCCGGGCTTGTCACATCGGCCGAAGAGCAAACGAATGCGGCGATCATGGCGGCTACTTTCGAGATCACGAATGACACGATGCTTTATGCCGTATGGGCCGTCGACAAGAACGGAGGGGACGGCAACAGCGACGATGTGCCCGACTACCAACAGCTCGACGTAACATATAATGCGAACGGTGCGACCGGCGATGCTCCGGTAGATGATAATATCTACTCAAGCGGTGACGAAGTAACACTGAAAGATCAGGGTGGACTGACCAGGGACGATGCGATTTTCATCGGATGGAATCCTGTACCTGTTGACCTTGTAACAACACAGAATGCAGAAAATGACTTAACTTCGATGAAGCAACCGGATGAAACGTTTGAGATCACAGACGCCGGTAAAGACTGGTATGCCGTATGGGCGGAAGATGCAAACGGCCCTGACGGCGTAAGCGACG
The DNA here is from genome assembly GCA_031285685.1 of Tannerella sp. Classification (GTDB taxonomy): domain Bacteria; phylum Bacteroidota; class Bacteroidia; order Bacteroidales; family Tannerellaceae; genus Tannerella. The sequence goes on along the minus strand of JAITVS010000121.1, from coordinate 6,217 downwards.
GCATAGCCGATTACAAACAGTTGAAGACAACCTACGACGGAAACGGCGCAACCGGAGGCGCTGTAGAAGATGGTAATCTCTACAACAACGGCAACGAAGTCACGCTGAAAGAGAAAGGCAACCTGACCAAAACGGATTACCTGTTCCTCGGCTGGAACACATCGGCTGTTCCTGGCATTTCCGGAACAAGTCTGACGACGGCGCAGGAAGCGGCTCTGATGTCGATGAAACAACCGGGCGAAACGTTTGTCATTACAGGAGATACCATACTGTACGCTTTCTGGGCGGAAGATGTGAATGGTCCTGATGGTACCGGTGACGGCATACCCGATTACCAACAGTTCGACGTAACCTACCATGCGAACGGTGCAACCGGTTCTGTGCCGGACGACAACCTTTACTCAGGCGGTACGAATCTGACGCTGCCGGCCAAAGGTAATCTCGTCAGAACGGGCTTTACGTTCCTCGGCTGGAATCCGACGGCTCAAACCGTAACTTCTGCAGATGCGGAAAGAGCATTAACTTCGATGCAACAACCGGATGCAACGTTTACCATTGTGCAGGATACCACCTGGTATGCCGTTTGGGCAACAGATACGGATAATAACGGCATTCCGGATTACAATCAGGTGTATCTGACTTTCCACAAAGGTTTCGCTCCTGTAGCAAGCGGTATTCCGGACAGACTGCCGGTTGCCAAAAATTCCGGTATTGTTATTCCTGATGTGTCTGTACAGGCGGCAGGCTATGCTTTCCTGGGTTGGAGTACAAACCTTAATCCGCTTATACGCTTTGTAACAACAGAAGCTGCAATAACGTCAGCACCGACTTTCTACACAGCGGGCGAATCATTCGCTATCGGGAATAATGCGGTAACCCTTTATGCCGTGTGGGGTATTGATTCAAACCGCGACGGATGGCCTGATTATAAGCAAAGACCATCATCGAACAACATAAGCGCCCGAAGCGGAAAGATGGCTCCGGAAAGTTCCATATCGCTCCGGAGTGGTGCGGTTCCCGATTATTGGAACACGGATTGGGACCGGACAGCGTTCGATGATTCGGTCTATTATGTAGGCTGTACGTATAATCTTGATTATGAGCATGAAAAAAGGGAAAATCATATCATGTTCACGGAGGAAAATAGCTTTGATGGTGCAGATGCACGTTTTCACACTTCAATGAGGCTCGTTATTGAATACGGTGGCGTGTTGACCGACGGTTGTATGATCGGCGGCGTGAACCAGGAACCGTTGGACACCCTCCTCATTCCTAATGACCCTAATTTTAGATCAAATGATTTATTTGCGCACTATCCGTTTACTTTCGACTCCATCAAAGAAGACGGACAGGCTGTTTTGAAGATGTACTTTATTAACCTTAACGATACAGATCATCCGGCGATAACAGATTTCGATATGCCTGCGACATGGGGAAAGCCATTCATGGTTGACGGTGAAGTGTGTGACACGCTTACTATAAAGTTTAATATCTACAACAAGCCTGAGTTTGAATCCGAAATAATCAGTCAATACGTAGATCCTCGCGGCCGGATCCGCCTGAAACATGTAAGCGGTACACCCGAAAAATACATGATGCGCAGCATCAACGGGCTCGATTACAAACCAGCGTCTTCTCCGCTTTCGAGTATGGAACAGATCGCTGTAGACGATGGCGTCAGCATCTGCTTGAGAGAATTGGACCGGGTAGTTTCGCTTCAGGCAGATCTGGTTCAGTATTTCTTGTATTCTCCAAGATTTATCATTGCTGATCAAGGATCTACCTACTTTCCGCCGATTTATGATGAATATGAGTCTATTGTTGCTGATTCAATGTATTATACTACTTGGGAGAACAATCCTATTGTGGATGGCGTAGAATATAATGCGATAGATCCCTCGTCTATATATAATAGTCCGATGAATCCTTTCCCCACCAGAGGAGACGGAGTTCGGGATTACTACAGGACATTAACTACTATGTTTGGGATGTCTTCTTCTGACGCAAGAATAGGAGCTCTTTCAATGTACGCTACTATATTTGGTCACGCTGCCGATGTGTATTCGGCGACTATTGCGAAAATCGAAAGAGATGTCTGGGCTTCAGTCCGGCAAGAAAGAGCTGACATGGCGAATGTTGGCAACTCATGCCGTCCGTTGACACATCTTGCATTCGAAAGGATACAGAATCCCGTTGTACAACGTTATGTGGAAATTCATACAGTAGCAGGTGTCACTGCTAATCCGGGAGCCGGACAACGGCATCACGTGCCGATGCACGAAGATTTCACGTTTACCTTGACTTTCCCTGACGGCAACCCGCTGAAAGTAATCGCCGCCGGCACCTATTCGCAACAGAAGGTAGAACTGGAAGGAACAGACATCGGCGGTGGTATGTACCGCTATGTCATCCGTCAGGTGGTAGAACCGTGGACGGTAACCGTTTCGACCGATCCGGCAAGCGGTGGTGTAGCCAATGAAGAGATCACCGGCAAACGTGTATGGACTTATGCGAATACCCTGTATATCCATTCGGACAGAGTTGCTCGTGCCAATATCTATACCTTGGCCGGCATGTTGATTCAACAGCGAGCCGTTCCGGCCGGAACGGTCACCGTACCGTTGGAACGTGGTATCTACGTTGTTGAACTCGATGGCGTACGTTACAAAGTCGCGGTCAAGTAGACATTTTTTTCGTTTTTCATATTAACCGGAAGAGGCTATCTCACTTGTGTGAGATGGCCTTTTTCTTATTCAATGCATTTTGGGGAGATTTCCGGTAAAATTCATTTCAGCCTTGACGTTTCATTCCTGTATGTCCGGAGTACGGCAAGAAGTCATATAAATAATTGTCCGGCGGAAGACCGGATCCGTTATTCCGTTAACGGTCGTTTAAGGAAGCTGTATTAGTAATGAAATGTTGGTATGAAGCCTTCCTGACAACGTTCTTGCTGTATACTATAACACCGTGAGAGAAAAACAACCGTTTCCGGTATCAGGAAAACAAAGGAGAAGGCTGGCCGGTATGAGCATGTTGCATTACGAGGGTCGGTTAAACTTGAAAAATAATGAAGGAGACTTTCATCGGATGATGTGTGAAATCCGATTCCGGCAGATATTTGGTAGATAGTTTATATTTCGTTTAACACTGAGTTTTTAAAAGTGAAGCCCCAACCGGCTTTATCATGAGGAATTGCAAAACCGTCGGTGATCTTCAACGGTTCGTCGATGAGCGGATCGATCCAGTCAAAAGATTCTGCACCGGCGCCATTGGGTATGGTACATAGCAACGGTATATCATAATCCTTGTAATAGTGAGGTAAAACCGTGATATTAAACGCTTTGGCCAAAGCCGCACTGTCTTTCCAGGCTTCCACACCGCCAATGCGAAGGATATCCGGCTGCCAGATATCAAGGGCGTTTCTTAAAGCAAGTTCACGTAATGGAACGGTTGAGTATTCACGTTCTCCCATGGCTAAAGAAATGCCGGCCTGGTTTTTCAATAGTTGATATCCTTGAAAATCACTATGATCTATCGGTTCTTCAAACCAGTAGATCCCTAACTCTTTGGCACTTCTGGCCAGGGCCAATGCTGACGGAACATCCATTCCCTGGTTGGCATCCATCATAATATTTACCTGATCACCTACCGCTTCCCGGACAATACGAAGACGTTCCAGGTCTTCTTTCCAGTCCGGTTTGCCTACCTTTATTTTAACCGCATTAAAACCTCTTGATTTATAATTGCTTACTTCATTCACTAATTCGTCTATACTGTATGAAATCCAGCCGCCGCTTCCGTAAACGGGAATCCGGGTGGTATAAGTCCCCAGTACTTTCCAGATGGGTTGTCCGAGTGTTTTACACCATGCATCCCACATGGCTATATTATAGGCCGCCTGTGCCCACCGGTTGATACCTTCAGCGCCAAAATATTCGTTAAGATGGTTTATTTTATCGAATACTTTTACGGTATTATTAACCTCTTCCCCGATCAGGAGATCTCCCACATCTTTCAATGCGCCGGCGATAGCCCGGGGGCTGTATTGGAAACTCAGAAGATATGATTCACCGATTATTCCGCTTTCAAGTTGCAAGCGTAAGATGATGAATGATATTTCGGTAAGGGTATGTGTTGAATCGGATATCGGGTGGTCCGGCCTGCTTTTAGCCGTGAATATAGAATAACTCTTTATTTTAATCATATGGTTTTGTGTAAGTTGTTAGCAGATACTTCAGCGGCAAGCACTTTTGATGTGCTTGCCGCAAAAGATAAGAAGCATTTGTTATACGTTCTTTATTTAGAGAAAGTATGCTTTGCTTTTTTAGAATGGCGCCGAAGTATTATCCGGGTTTTGTTCCAGTGCAGGGTTTGAGTCAAGGTCTGTTTGCGGGATCTTCCAAAGGAAATTTTTGGTCGGCAGGAATACAACGTCGTAGGTATACATGTAGATGCCATTTTCTTTTCCCCATAACAGATGTTTTTTTACATTTTCGGCCAATCGTCCGGTTCGTAAACCATCGAAGTATAGTTGTGATTCTCCGGTAAATTCCCATCCGCGTTCGCGGTAAATGGCATCATCCAGATCCTGCCGGCTCATTCCGGACAACGGTTCAAGACCGGCACGGGTGCGTACTTTGTTCAGATATCCTGCAGCTTCGGAAGTAGGGCCGCTCAGTTTATTATCTGCTTCTGCATACATCAACAGGATGTCGGCATAACGGATTACATAGATATTGGCTGAAGGCAACCGAAGCGATGATGATTGTGGTGTCCGGTCATAGTATTTGATGTTTCCGGGAGAGGCGGTAGACCATTTACCGGTCACATTCGGATAAAAACCTTTATTTTCCGGATCAAACCAATGTCTTTCACCGGTAGCCGTCATCGTGTACTCCGTCAGGAATGTAGCCCGGCGTGTATCATTTTCAGCATAGGAGATATAATGATCAATGGACGGCCCTATACGGCGGTACATATAGCATCCGACAGAAGGTTCGGTTACATTGACCCCGAACATTACATGCAGATTATTGTGTTCACCGCTTTGTTTGCCGTAATTAATCTCAAAAACGGATTCCTTACCGAATTTGCAATCCGGATTGTACCAGTACCATAAGTCTTCAAAATTTTCCTCCAGATCAAAAATACCGGTCTTAATAACTTTGTCACAATACTCTTTGCACTTTTGATAATCGGACTGATTGTCCTGCATACTTGCTCTGTATAAATATACTTTTGCCAGTAATCCCTGAGCAGCTTCCTTGCTTACTCTCCAGATGTTAGGCCGGTCTTTTTCTGCCATATATACGCTTTTAGACGGAAGCTTATTTTCTGCATACTCCAAATCACCGATAATATGCGCATAGGTTTCTTCCAATGATTTTCTGGGGATTTCCAATCCGGATAAACCCTCCGTGTATTTTTCGGGTATCGGTAAACGACCATAGATACGCATCAGGTGGAAGTTCGTCCATGCCCGGATAAAACGGGCTTCGCCGAATTTACGCTCTTTAACCTCCTGGTCGATAGCTATATTTTCTCCACGGGCCAGGACAACGTTTGCACGGTTGATGATATCAAATCCGGTCGGCCAGATGGTTAATGTACGTCCGGCATCATTCACATTCAACCAGGCACTCCATTTTTCCACATCATCCTTTGCATAAGCGGGCGCATTAAATTCCGTCATTACTTCTATACGCATATTGTAAGTTGATGACTGCGCCAGATTCTGCATTCTTGCATAAACGGAGTTCAGACCAATATTGAAGTCCTCTTCGTTTGTATAGAAATTAGTTGAAGAAATATCCGTATAAGGGATCTCGTCCAAATCGGTACATTGGCTGAAAACCGGTATCATTAAAGCCAGCAGAATGGCTTTTATTCCTGATAAGCGGTTTTTTTCCCATTTATATAATTGTACTTTCATAGCTTTATTATTTAAAAAAATTAGAAACTGGCGTTTAATCCGAATATCATCGATTTGGCCCACGGGTGGCTTATATCACCATTTTCAGGGTTATATCCTCTGTGTTTTGCTGCAAAACTGATGTAATTCTGTGCATTTACATACAAAGAAAGTTTACTGATACCTTTTACTTTCAAGATAGAAGAGAAGTCGTAACTCAGTTTGATATTACGCAGAACGAAATAGCTCCAATCCGCATTTGTACGGTCCGATAACCAGACATCGTTTGCTCCGGCGCGCGGGAAT
>JAITVS010000106.1 GCA_031285685.1 Tannerella sp. | reverse complement strand
GCCCATCACCGGCAGGTCTTCATTCTTGCAACTGTAAAGACGTACATTTTTTGCTTTTGCTTGATTCATGATCGAAATATATTAATGTATTATTGTTTATTTACTTCCTGTCCTTATTGTTCGTGTATTACCTTCTCTGAAAGGATGAACTTTCCACAATTCGGCCATGTACCTTGAGAAGCGTTCCGTTTTTTCATCTTCGTGAAACATACCCCACAATGTGCCGGCCATTTTAAAAAGGTTGATGAGTACTCCGCTGCCCTCATAAAGGTAAGGGTCTTTCATTGTTCCAACCGACCGGTAACGGTCTCGCCCTTCATTTTGTACTTTTTGTTCAGGGATGCTTCTATTTCATCCAAAGTCATTTCCCCGCGTATTTCCTTTTCCACCATTGCCATAAATTCCCGGGTCGGGGTCAATCCGTCAATTTTGATAAGCCCGATGGCATAATCCCATGCTGTTTGTTTTTCCATAAACTACTAAAATTTTAGTAACTATTCAGCCCCTCTATTTATAAATCCGAAATAGTTTTACTTTTGCGTCCTCATATGACACTCGAACATCGCATACAGGAATTAGAGATTTTGGTTGGCCGCCAGATAGCGGAAAACGCAGCGCTGAAGGAAGAGAACGCAGTGTTGAAGGCATAGTTACAATCATTTTATAAGTTCGCTTAGTGTAGATACAAATTCTTTTGTATTCATAAAGTAGTTTGGATACGCTTTTTTAAGCGCGTCTACAGAATCTACCGACACCATAACTACATTATTGTCAGGTTCCGAATTTTCATAATTATTATACATTTCAGTAGCTTCGTTTATCTGGGCTTTTTTGAATGGCGTAACAGAAACTGTCCGCTCTTCATACTTTAACACCAATACATAATAATATCCCTCTGATTTTGAAATATGCTTTGCAGCCACATTGTATGCGTTTAACTGGTCAAATAAATGATACTGTTCTATTAATAGCCGTATTTCTTCTACTATAACATCACGTTCTTGAGGAATATTACGAATAATGGGTTGTTTTTCCTTTATGGCAAATAACGATGACGCTAACTGAAAAAAGCGCAGCCATTCTTCAGAACCCCGACTTGATTTAAGAGGTGTTTTAGTGAATGTTCCCATTGCTTCTACACTTGTCGCCCACAGATGCTGTAAATGAGTACGTATTTGTATCTCAATCAACACAGGATTGCCTGTGAATTTGTCTCCGCCATATTTGTATATCAGATGTATGCCTCTGTATCCTGAATCTTTCGGATTTACAATGTAATCCGTCTGCTTCTGCAATGTGTGCTTGAACTTTGCCTTCTTCAGCACATCCTGCAATTTATACACAGAGTCAATATTCTTAAAAACAACACGACACCCTCCAATATCTTGCATTCGGCTTGCCCGCATACTGTTCATCCTTTCAATTTTGTTAAAAATTGATTCCTTACGTTTAAGGCGTTGAGAAACAATGCTTGACGGCTCAATTTTTAATGCTTTCTCGCGCATATATATGCGCATCGACAACAAGGGGTATGCGTAAGAAGATCTCCATTCATCAAATATTCTCACATATTTTTGAAAATCAGCCTGAGAAATGTTTTTATTCAGCAGTTCTTTAACCGCTCTATCAATTTCACTGTTACTGTAATTATGAGGGATGTATGGGGACATAATACCAAGTATTCGTTACAGAGTACTGTTTACTGGTATACTTTTTTCAAGTTGACTTTACATCCCGGAAGAACGTGTACCGGAACCGATTTATGTGTCGGGTAGTAGGCGCTTTCGCCATACTTTCCATCGGGTTGCAGGGTAAATACATCCACGCCTTCCGCCTGATATGCAATCCAGTATTCGCGTACGCCGGCCTGTTCGTATAATTTGAATTTGGTGTGAAGGTCGTACTTCATGGTGGAGGGCGAAAGTATCTCGATGATCATGTCCGGTGCGCCGAGACATCCTCTTTCGTCAATCTTCGACAGGTCGCAGATCACACAAATATCCGGCTGCACTACGGTATGGATTTGCTCGTATTTCTTTTCGCCCTTTTTAGGAAGGCGCACATCAAAAGGTGCATGGAATATTTTACAGTTGCATTTCTTCCGCTCCGTAAAGGTTAATAATTCGTGCGCGAATCGGATGGATATTTGTTGATGGGTGGCGCTTGCGGCGGGCGACATCATTTTGATGAACCCGACGACAAGTTCTCGTCGCTGGTCGTCGAGCCAGGTGAGATAATCGGCGTATGTATATCGTTGCTTGATGTCTAATGAAAGTTCCATATCATCCGGTTTTTAAGTTCTATTTTTGATGATTAACATTCTTTCGGTTTATTCTCCGTTACTTCCAAATACCTGACACCTGCTTGCGGCTTTCGCACGTTTACTGTGTCAATTTACTCGACAGGGCATATTGCTTAAAAGCATCTGCCCATTCCTGTCTGGGTTCGGATTTGATAACGATGCTTTGCCCTTCTACCAACACATTTACAACAGACCGAAACGACAGATGCGCCTTGTGTGAAAAAATGATTCCCCTGCATTCTCCTTAATATCTTCACAATTTCCCCGGTTGTGATATTCAATTCTACACCTGTAAAATTGCAAAAAATAGTCTACTACTTCCGGCAATATAACCACTTTCATTGCTCTGCGGCGCCTTCTGTTTTTTGATGTTTTTTCTGATTCCGGTTTCGACTATTCCGATTGATTCGTCTATTGAAATTGCCCTGTAAAAATCATCAGGAAGATCATCCTGCCTTGTCAAAATAAATGTTTCGCTCTGCCCCCTCCGAATAACTACAGTTTCACTCTTTGCGCGATCCAGATATTTTTCCACGTTGTTGCGTAATTCCGTTGAACTGATAGCGTTCATGATGATATTTTTTTATTTCAATCTAAATTATAGCGCACGGGTATAGCGCCTTCTTGCCCTTTCGCCCCCACGGGCTACATGTGTTTACTTACAGGTTGCTCACGTTCACTTGCGGACAGCTTGCGCTTACATGCGGCTTATATGTATGCGATGTTTTTCTGCCTTTTATACTCCGGCTCGACATTCCCCCTAATATCTCCACATTTTCCTCGAAGCGTGAGGTACGAGCGGAGATGCAATAATGCGCACATATATCAGAACAATTCCGAATGACTTCCAAGTCTGAGTATCTTAATGATTTCATTTTCATCATCGAACCATATCAGCAGAAAATCCTCTTCAATATGACATTCCATACAGCCCTTATATTGTCCTTGCAGTTGATGAGGCCGGAAGGTTTCGGGGATTTCAATACCATTGATAAGCATATCCAGGACTTCATACATCTTTTTCATTTTACAGGGGTTGTTCCTGTATTTTTTTCAATCTTTTTTTGCGGTGGTACTGTAATGAATATTTTTCATTCGATATCGTCTATGGACTTCATAAATGTATCGAAGTTTGTCATATCTATCGTACCGGCAAATTTCCCTGCTTTTGCCTCTTCAATGGCCGCTAATGTTTCCCTGTTGGGTTTCCATGCAACGGCATCCATCAGGGTATTCTCCACATAATTGTTGAGGCTTTTGTTTTCTCTTTTTGCTTCTGTCGTCAGGCGATGAAGCAGGTCTTCGCTCAGACGGAACGATGTCCGTTTTCTGTTTGTTAAAACATCGGTACCCATATTTATGATTGTTTAATTTTATCGGTACACTTTTTTCAGATTGACTTTGCATCCCGGAAGAACGTGTACCGGAACCGATTTATGTGTCGGGTAGTAGGCGCTTTCGCCATACTTTCCATCGGGTTGCAGGGTAAATACATCC
>JAITVS010000077.1 GCA_031285685.1 Tannerella sp. | reverse complement strand
AGCCAAAGAATTGGGATTCAAAAACGCCAGGGAACTGAACGCCACATTGAAAAATACCGGAGTGATCTACAGGCAGTCCGACAAATGGATGCTCAAAGCCAAGTTCTGCGGTAAATACTACACCAAAACAAAAACTCACCCGTATATGGACGGAATGACCGGTGAGCAAAGGACAAATGTCTATATGGTGTGGACGGAAAAGGGAAGGCGGTTTTTACATGAATTTTTCGGGAAAACCGTAAACGTTCCCGCCGGGGAATAGCTATTCTTTGGTATAAGCCTATTAAATATCAAAAACTTATGAACGAAAAAAGCCTGACGCTTCAGCAGGAAGCGGACATTAAAAAGAAAGCGGCGGAGTTGAAAACAGAGAAAAAACTCCGGAAAGTTTACCCGATGGTTGTTTTTGGCGATGCCGCCTGCGGGGAAAAGGAGTTTTATGCCGCTTATCTGGCGGAACCTTCCTTTCCTCAATTCAGCAAGTTCATGGCTGCATCCAAAAAAGATGAAGTGATGGCCATGAGAACCCTTGCCAGGGATTGCTTCTTAGACGGAGATAAGGAACTTGTGGATAATGATTCTTTATTCCTTTTCGGATTGATGGGACAACTCTCCGAAATCATCTCCACCCGCCAAAGCGTACTCGTAAATTTATAGACAGCCGGGCAGTAACCGACGCACAGAGAATCCGCCAGCGGATGATTTATGTGCGTCATTATTTCCCCGGCGTAAACTTGGAAACAATTTCGGATGAGGATTTTGCCATGTTGAGTGAGGATGCGCTTTGGCTGCATGAACAGATGATGATGGCAAGGATGTCAAACCCCATCCTCAAAACTTGAACTTTTTCCGATCTCTTTAGCCCATATTATTTCAGAAACTCTGTAATTGTGATAATTGCAGAGTTTTTTTATCATCCCGGAAACAGTATTCTTCGCCATCCATCCGGTTAAATTAAATTTAATTCATCCCGGAAATCCCGTTAATAACATCATATATAAATGAAATACGCTCCTCCTCCGAATACAGCGGCAATGCACAGGCTATCGCTTCTTTCAGGTTTTTATCGTTCGTAAGTTTCAGGCATTGGGTTTTCAGATAGGTTTTCAATGAAGCATCCTTATTTGAAGAAATATTTTCGATAATTTCTCCACAGTTGTCCAGGATATAAATGATGTCTTCAAAATCATGGCTTAGCCGTAAATCGCTTCCTCCACGTCCGTTCAAAGCTTCAAATTTCGTCGCCAAATAATATTCAACAGGGAAAATATAAATTGACATGCCATCAGGTAATATTTTACCGGCTTTATGACTAACTCCGGATGCATACCATTTGTTTCCGAAACCCAGCACCTCTGTATCGACAGGCATCACATCAACAATAATATCTTCAAATATCCATCTGCAAATAGGAGCTCCCTGAGTGGTGTCGTTCCGGAACTTGCGTTTACGGAGTTCTTCCTCCAACTCATAGTAGGATTTCATGGTACTCAGTTCAACTACACAGTCAATGTCCAGTGTCGCCCTTACATCCGATAATTCCGCATCATCGGCATATAATTCAGCTACGGAACCTCCCACAAACACTACATCATCTTTCAGATTCCCCAAACCTTTGGCAACTCGTTGTAACATTTCTATATTATTGGCCATGGGAGTTCAACTTTTTATCCAATTCATTAATCGCAATTTCAATTTCGCGGACACGACCTACTCTCAGCGTATCCGTGATTACCAGATACTCATATAACTCCTTTTGGTTTCCTGCTACTTTGGGAACAGTCCTGTACAATGGCAAAATAGAATTTCCTCTTCTTGTTCCCCGTGAATAAGACCAGACATAATTGTCTTTTCCTTCAGATATTTGTTCCTTAATCGGCGAAGCTGAATGAGCTGTTGCAATTCCCCGGACAGGAGCGCCGATCTCCGCCGGAAAAACATATTTCAATCCATGGATAAGAAACTCCCTCAATGCCAATGTGTTTACTTCCCGCTTATTTTGTGACAACAGTCCGGCGATTCGGCTTCTTTCCAGCGAGCCGGATATTTCAGCGGTACTGATTTCCAATGCCCGGGAAATATCCACCGAAGTCCAGTTGTCATCCGAAAAAGTAAGTATCTTCAGTAAAATGACAATATCCTGTGGTCGCATTCCATTATTTTTTTGCATAATCTTTTATTATTCACGATTTATGAATTGCAAATATAGGCATTTTATTTACTAATAACCAAATGTTTAACTGTGAAATTTTACAAAATAATTTGCATGTAATTTTGAAAAGAACGGTTTTCACGCATGGACACATAGCCCAGTTGGTTACAAACCAGTTTAGTATTGCCGATTGTGCGTTCGCCTGTATTGCGATGCGAATGCCCGTAAATCCAATAACTGGCGCCGCTTTCTAAAACCAAATCGTCCAGATTGGATACAAAAGCCCCGTTTAGGATACTTCCCTTAAATTCTGCCGCCATGCATAATTCACTCGGCAAATGATGAGTCACAACAATCCGTTTAAGGGCAGCGCTGTTTTCAAAGCTTGACTTCAGGAAAGAAACCGATTCCTCATGGAGCCGGTTAAACACACCGGGAGTAAGCAGTTGTTTATTATACTTTATAAGTTTGAAGTCAGAGACCCTGCTTTGTATAATATACTCGGCCATGGGATTAATCTTAGCCCAAAGCGGCGATAAGATAAACTCCACATCATCGATTGTAATACATTTATTATAATACCAGGAAACATTTTCCCTGATAGATTCTTCCATTCCTGTTTTTAGATTGGACAAATCATATCCTCCGTAAAATTCGTGGTTTCCCGGAATGACCAATACTCTGGAGAAGTTCTCCGAAACCCGGTCCCAAAACGGATGTGAGGCATATGTATCATGTCCGAGGTAACCGATATCACCGGCCAAAACGAGAATATCGGCAACAGGAACTATCGGATTGGATTCCAGAAATTTCGAATTTTCCGCAAATTCCAGGTGTAAATCTGAAGCATATTGTATAGTCATTATTCTACAGGCATAATTATCTAAATTTTCCAAAGGTACCGCTTTATTTTAAAAACGGTATAGATTAAACCGGAAGAAGGCTTAATTGTAAGAAAAGGTCTCGAACGTTGGTCAATATATAAATTATCTGATAAAATAAATAAGGAACAAGATGTTCTGAAACAATTTCAATTCGCCATAGAGCATTAAAATTTCGCCATAGAAATCCTGTTCTTCCTGTTTTGATTGTTGTTAACTTTCTGATTATAAGAATTATTTCAATTCACCATAGAAATCCAATTTTTCACCATAGTTTGAAAATATCTGAATATTTATCAAAATAGTAATGTCAATTCCACAAATAAGAGTTCATTTTTCCACAAATAGAAGTATTTCTTAATCTGAAAATGAATTAACTTTCTAATTATCAGATGTTTTTCAATTCCACAAATAAAGGCTTATTTTCCACAAATACTTTCTCTTTTGATTGATGGAGGCTTTTGTACTTAGCCTGTTATCTGAATTGTGAATACGTGATAAAAGACATCGAAAAGGCTAAAGAGAAGAAGATTACTTGAGATTTATAAAAACGCAGGGCTCGATTTATTTCTTGATAAACCGAGCCCCGAAACTCATTCTATGTTTAGATAAGCAATGCAAGGGTACGAATAATTTTTGGAAAAACCAACTAACATACAGGGCAACCGCACCAAAATTTCAATCCTTGTTTTAGGCTATTGGAACGAGGGTATATTACCGATCAGTTTAAAAGGCTACCCCTACTACAAGGCACGAAAGGGTCTTTTAAATTTTTGGTGCGGTTGCCCTGACTAACATATAAAGATTTAGTTTCTACTTTAAATCAACAATAATCACAGTTCTTGATATTAACATTTCAATTCCTGATAACGTATGAAAAATGGATATTGAGAATGAATACTTGTAGTTCTTGATATATATTAAAACCAATTCCCCAAATAACGGTTCATTTTCCCCAGATAAAGGTCTTTTTTTAATGTTCTGTAAATTAACCGTCTGTATATCAGTCATTTTTAATTCCCCAAATAAAGGTTCGTTTTCCCCAAATGCTCTTTCTCTCTTGATTGATGGGGGACTTTTATACTATACGTCCCCGATATTCCCTATCATCGAAACCAAAAGTATTTTACTGTCGAGGAAAATAAGACAGAATAAAAAAGTCGTTAGGGGTAGTGTCAGGGAAAACCTGATAATATCCATTATTATGATCGTCTCATTTTGAGATTCTCCATATTCAAGTGTAATTCTCCACATTTTAGAGGTAGCAGTCAGAAAACCTTTCTATGTTACTGGTTTCAAATGCCTGTACTTATGATTACCTCATTTTGAAGTTCTCCATATTTCAAGAACAATTCTCCATATTTATTATATAAGGCAACAGCCGGCAGAACCTTCCTTCACTAACCATATTTCCGGTATTTACCGGGATGACCTGTCACCTTTCCTCCCCGTTCCCGCCCTATTCTTTACCAAAAGAATCCAATGGCTCAGGAACAGAACTATTCCGTCAATTATACCATCAACGTCGAGGCTACCCAGGGCACCCGCCAGGTCATGGCTTTTGCCGATGCCGTCGGGAAACTCACCCAGGCCAAAGCCAGCCTGACGCCTGCCGTCAGCAATATCCGGAACATGATGGCGGATATCGACCGCGCTTTCCGTACCAAAAGCGGGAAGAAGCGGGACTATTCCTTCAAAATGAATATCGATACCAAAGGCACGGAAGAAAAGCTGGGCCGGGTAAAGGCCCTGCTGGGCGAGATCCGGGAAATGTCCAGAGGCATCAACCTGGCCATCAATGCCGGACAGGCCCTGAACTCCAAAACGGTCAAATCCAGGGCCAAATCCCTGATCGATAAAAAGGCGCAGGAGATAAACAACGCCGAAGCAAAAAAATCAGCCGCTGCTTCCGCCCAAAGCATCATCGATATCCGGAAGCGGATTACCGGGGCTGTCGGCAAGGTAAATGCTTCGCTCATAAGCCTGGAGCGCGGACGCCAACTGAATATCAAAACCGACGCGGCCAAAGGGCGGCTTCAGGAGATCCTTTCCCTTCTGGGCAGGATAAAGGGTTCAACTTCCATGAGCCTGAACCTGAAACCCGCCACAGGCAGGAATACCGCAGCCCGGCCTGTTCCCGCTCCGGTTATTCCCTTTACTCCCGTAATCTCCTCCCCCTTATCCGAAAAAGCCCGAAGCAAACTGCAGGAAAAGCTGTACGCCAACGAGCAGCTGCACAGGCAACGCTCCGCTTTCCGCCGGGAAGAAGAAGCGGCGAGACTACAGCAGCGTAACGCCCTTGAAGCCGCCCGCCGGATGGAAGGGGAACAGGCCCGCATCCGCAAGGTGCAGGAGGACGCTGCAAAAAAAGCCCTTGCCGCCCGGCAGGGGGCCGAACGCGAAGAAGCCCGCCAAAGGCAACTGACGGCAGCGGCAGCCATCCGCAACATGCAGCGCCGGGCGAACATGGAGAGTTCCATGTACGGAAGCCGCCGGCGGGCAGCCGTCAACCGCCTGCAGTACTCCAAAGCCCCGACCATGCAGGGCATGCCGTTTGCCTACATGTTCAATGCCTACATGGCTTACGGCATGATAAGGAGGCAGCTGACCGATGCCGTGGAATATGCCAATATCATGCAAACCGCGCACAGTATCCTCAGAGTGGCTGATACCGACCTGTCAACCTTCGAATCCCGCTTTGATAAGATGGCGCGGTATGTCCGCCGGATCGGGGTCGAGACCAAGTTTACCGCCATTGAGGTTGCGGGAGCCGTCAAGTACCTCTCCATGGCGGGCATGAATATCGAAACCATCAACCATTCCATCCGTCCCATTACCAACCTGGCCCTGATCGGGGACAACGACATCTCCCAGATTGCCGACCTGGCTACCAATATCATGGCCGGGTACGATATCAAGAGCTCAAGCATGAATTCGGTCGCCGATATCCTGGCATCCACCGTATCCCGTTCCAATGTGAATATCATTGAAGTGGCCGAATCCTACAAGATGGCGGCGGGATATATGAAACTGGCGGGAGTAGAGTTTTCCGAAAGTTCGGCGGCTATCGGCATACTCGGGAACATGGGCGTTAAAGGCACGATGGCGGGCACCGCGCTCCGCGCCATGGCCACCCGCTTTGCCAAGCCGCCCCGCGAAGCGAAAAAAGTACTGGACAGGCTGAACGTTAAGTTTACCGAATACCATGACCTATACGGGAAGCAGGTCGAGAAACTCCGCCCCCTGGCGGATATTTTCGAGGAATTACAGCAAAAAGGCGCTACGATGGCCGATATGCAGGCCATCTTCGGGAAAATCGGGGGAAACGCCGCCATGATGTTTGTCAGGAACAGCGACAAGCTCCGGGAACTGACTTCAAAGAACAAGGCTTCACAGGGCATCTCTTCGGAACTGGCCAAAGTGAAGCAGGATACGACCAAAGGCTTCTGGTACCAGGTAACCTCCCAGTTCTCCGAAAGCTTTATGCAGGGCTATGAACGGCTTGAGCCGCAGATCAGGAGTGTGCTGAAGGATTTCCTCGGGAAATTCAAAGCCCCCGAGTTCGCCCGCGGGCTGGCATCCATTGGCAGCGCCCTGCTGGATATTGTTTCCGTTCTTTCCAATATCGCCAACTGGGTGATCCGTAATTTCAACTGGATCGAACCGATGCTTTTTACCGGGATTGTCGCCACCCGCCTGTTCAAGCTGGCGGGAGCCGTTACCAACCTGGGCGTGGCGTTCGGTTTCCTTGGAAAGCAGGCGGCGCTGTCTTCAACCATGCAGACAATCGGAAGCCTGACGGGACTTGCGGGGATGGGAAGGCCGGGTAACATGTCCTTCGCCAACAAGCGGGCTGTCGTTTCCGCACTGAGGGCTGCAGGAGTAACCGGCAGGGGCAGCATGGTACAGGCACTGGCTTCGTATGGCATGGCGGGCGGCGCCAATGCCCTGCTTGCCCGCAGTGCGGCAGGCGGGTTATTCGCCTCGCAGGTATCGACAGGCAGCGGGCTGGTTGGCGCCGGCGCTTCCATCGCCGCCATCGGGACAGGCGCGGTAGCAGCTACTGCGGGTATAGCCGCTTTGGCAGGCGTTATGGGATGGCTGGCCTATAAGACCTGGAAAGTAAAGCAGGCCAAGGATGCCATGCAGGAAGAAATAAAGGCCAACGAGAAATACCGGTACCCGTCCATCGAAGCCCTCTATGATTCGCTTAACAAGACATACAGGCAAGCCATCGATACCAAGCGGGCCGTAGATGAACTTACAGCCACCAAAACACTGGAAGAAGCGTCGGGACAGAAAATCGGCGCATTCACCGGTAACTGGTGGACGGCTGCGCTCAATTCCATGGGCAACGGTTCCATGTCCGCAGGAGGGGCATATTATAATTATGCCGGCCGGTATTCATTCTCCGATGCCTACCAGGACAATACCCGTGCGGCAATTACTACCATCGCCCGGAAAGACAGCCAGTCCCGGATCAATTCCGCATACGCCGAATTCGGGAAGTTGCGTAACGCCTGGGAAGTCGGCGCGTTTATCCAAAACATCCAAAGCAGGTACGGGCAGGCGGACAGTTCGCTTGACACGTCGCTCTGGAGGGTCGGCGCCGGCGGGGAGGTGTATTACAACAGGGGGATGGATGAAGCGACCGAACTGACCGCCACCAAAACCTACGATTACGCCAAATACCACAATACGGTTACCGTTCCCGAAATCCGGCGGGCGGCAACAGCCTACCAATCGGCTATCGGCAGTTATGCGGGAGCGCGGGGCATGATGGAAAAAGGCGGGTTCAATTTCGGGGAACTGGAAAAGCGCGGGTTTTACCAGGGTAATAAGGGGCAATGGATACAAAAGGCATTGGGTAAAAATGCGACCGATAAGGACAGGCAGGAACAGCTGGCCAATTTCATGGCGGTCCACGATTCACTGGTAAAGTTCACGTCCAGCCTGCGCAACACGATGGGCGGTTCCGCCGAAGCAGCTGAAAATATCCTCCGGATGGCGGGATTCACACCCCGCTTATACTCCAATGAACCCGACTATAACGATGAGCAGCCCTTTAATGCCAACGGCATCACTGCTTCGAGGAACGGACAGTATGATGACGCGGACGACGGCAGGGCGGGCGGCAACTATTCGGGAACGGGGAAATTATCTTCCGCCGCTCCCAAACAGGTGGTCGTCAATATCACTAATCTTTTAAGCCTGGAAGCCATAAATCTTCTCAAGTCAAACCCTGAAGGCAATACTGCCGAGATACAGAATCTGAAAGAACAGCTGGCACAGGCATTGATTGATGTCGTCCATGATTTTGACGCATCATGGGGCGGATAGTTAATGCGCCGGTATACCAATTAGCCAATGAAAGAAATGAATAATAAACAGAGAAATAGATAATATGCTTAACAGCCAGTTAAAAGGATTAGCAAAAGCTACATTATTATCGGGCGGGGTTATTTCCCATGGAAGCGTCAGCGGTTATATCCCGGATGCCGCCCGCCGTGCGCTCGGCATGGGGCTTGCCGGGTTCCGGGACGGCTCGGTCCACTATTTCTCGAAAGACGCCAAAATACTGAAACGCGCCCTTATCCAGACTACCCACCAGATGGCCTACGGGATGCTCCGTTCCTACCCCCGCTTTTTGAAGTACTGGGAACAGGTAGAACGGGACAGGTATCTGCAAACCATGTCCCAGACATCCATTACCAACAAAACGGGACAGTATTACCAACTGATTAAGGAGCAGAAAGCGGTTGCGGAAAAGAAAAACTATACCGACTCCATTGTCGGGCGCGTAGTGCATGACTACCTGGAACTTTCCATTACCGGCGAAGGCAGCTACTTTGATTCCAAAACGGGAAAGATAGAATCCAACTCCACTTACGGGCTTGTTACTTTTATAGACCTGCAGCCCGAAGTACAGGTTTCTTCCAAAAACAATATTGTCCTGACTACCGTACAGGGGCGTGATTATACCCGGAAAGAATTTATTTCGGGCGGAGACCTGGAAATATCTATAAGCGGCAAAATCACCAGCAAGTACCCTGACGTGTATCCCGAAGCAGAGATTTCCAAATTCCTGAAGTTGATGCGCTACAAGGGTGTAATCTGCTGTGACAACACGGTATTGCGGCAGTTCAATATCGAAAGGCTGATTGTCCTGAATTACAGTTTTCCTGCTTCCGGTTACAGGAATATTCAGCCTTATACCCTGTCCTGCGTAGCCGTAGAACCGTCCGAAGCCGGTGAAGTAAAGATAGCCCGGCAGGAGGAAGTCGATGTAGCCATCAAGCATTCCAACAAATGGATAAAATTAGTCAAGTTCGGAACTGAAGTCGTTGACCCGTCATCGCTTCTTAAAATCTCACGGCTATGGATATAAACGCACTGGATGTGCTGTGCTGCAAAGTAACCATCGGGGATGCCGACCCCGGCAAGCCGATTGAGATTAAAAATCCGGTTGAAATAACGGAAGTCGAAGAAATCGAAATTGTGGATTTCTATAAGGAACTGATCGGAACCGCCAAAGTTAAGTTTCCCAAAGGAACCGTTTTCAAAAGTACCATTGTCGGGAATATCACGCCGGAAGGGAAGCAAGCAACACATGTTACGACTGAAATCATGCAGGACGGTGTTGTGATTGAAAAACGTACTACTCAATCGGCTGTTGAAGAAACAACCTTTAAGGTCGGCCAACGCATCAATATAAAGTTGGGGTATAACGGGATCTTAAAAAACATGTTCGACGGATATATTACCGCTTATAATTCCGACAGCGCCTTTGAAATCGAATGCGAGAATATGGCGTATAAGCTTAAACTCAAGCAGGCCCCGAAATTCGAGACTCCCAAAACAGGGGCAAAGGTAAACGATGTGCTTGGGGAAAAGTACGGACTGTTGAAAGATACGGGCTTCCGGATACACAGCGATACCAAAAAGTTCGATATCCAAATCGGGAAAATCAAGGTAACGGATAATTTTACGGTTGCCGATATACTGTCGGAGTGGAGCAGGTACAAAGTCTATTGTTTCCTGAAATACGACGCCGGCAGTCCCGGTGAAATGCCTGCCATTGCCGTTGGCCGTCCTTATTCATCCTCCAGGAACCGGCCTGTTTTCCCGGAAGATAATCCCGAGCCTTTCAAAATCTACTTCAATTACCATGTGGCCTCGAATAATCTGAAGGTGTTGAAGACAGACCCGAAATTTCTGGCCGTAACGGGAAAAGCGCTCGGGACGGACGAAAAATTCTTTGAAGCGACCGTTCGCCTGAACCCTGAATACGACCCCTCAAAAGCGGACAGCAAGGAATTCCAGGTGGTCAATGCCACACAGGTTTCAAAAAAAACGCACAAGAAAACGGGGAACACGACGGCTAAGGGCGCGGACACCAGGACAAAGGTGGATCTAAGTACCTATACTATTGTGCCGTATATGTCCCCGAATATGAAAATTAACTCCGACAAGTTGGTCGAAGAAACAATCGAATATTTTAAAAACTACAACCTGAACGGGATTACGGGAAGCCTTACACTTTTTGGGGATTTCGGACTGCCCACAGCCGTACAGGTGGAACTCATTGACGAGCGTAACCCTTCCAAGAACGGGATATACATTGTGGAAGAGGTAACGACTACTTTCGGTACAAACGGATACCGGCAAAAGATAACGATCCCGGCACGAATTCGCAGTAAAGATACCTATAATGGAAGCAAGCAAAAGTAAGATAACAAGCAAGAACAGCGGGCGGATGATCCGGGAAGCCATCCGTAAAATCGCTTTGGGCAGGAGTATTGAACGTATCAATATGTCTCCCGCCGGGACGGGCGGAGTCGGAACGGCCCGGATGATTCACGGCTATGTGGCCAAAATACACGACGATCCTTCGGATGAAGAATTTGAAGAATACGGCGGGACCATCGATGTCGGGGAGTTCCCGGATGAAACAGCGGGTTCCGAATCCGTTATTCATAAGGGGGTATTATTGTCGGGTGCAAAAGATAATTCGGGAGGATTTCTGATAATTCCAAGCCTGTTTTCGGATGTTACCATTGTTACCGATGCCGCCACCCGGTACATGTATGTACTCAACTTCTCCCATGCCGACATTATCCAACTGAATGTACACAGGGAAGTAAGTATCGGCGTTACCGAAACCGAAGACCTGGATACTGAAAACAATGATTCCCCCGATTATGACGAGTTGGAGAAGACAGGCAACGAAGCTG
Source organism: Tannerella sp. (assembly GCA_031285685.1). Classification (GTDB taxonomy): domain Bacteria; phylum Bacteroidota; class Bacteroidia; order Bacteroidales; family Tannerellaceae; genus Tannerella. The sequence continues at coordinate 13,680 of JAITVS010000077.1, read as the reverse complement.
TAACCAGATATACCGCGACAGGTATAGAAACCAAAGTTGTGAATAAGGATGGCAAAGAATCTTCCCAAAATTTTACTCCTGAAAAAATATCCCAGGTAGTCGATACTTCCGAAATCAACCAGACAGCCGGCAAGCTGGAGCACAGGGTAGGCGGAACTACCGTAACGGTTGCCGACAAAAAAGTAACTATCGGGGAAGAATCGGCAACGGAACCTTTGGTACTGGGAAACGAACTGGCGCAATTGATGATGGAATTCATTACCGAATGCAGTAAGATCATGACCCCGACGCTTATGGGAACCATGCCCGCGGTCAATGCCCCGAACTTTGCACCGCTTGCTTCGAAAATTCAAAAGTTCCTGTCTAAAACCGCCTTTACAACATGAGCGTACAACTGCACCCGGCAATCGAAGGGCTTGATACAAACAGCCTGTGCTACAGCATATACAACCGGCTGTACCATAACTTCTTCAATTCCCAGGATAAGGCGTATATAACCGAAGGCGATGAAACGTCCATCCGTCTTCGCAATGCCGCCTACGGTTTTGCCGAAGCCATTGCGGGAACTGCCACAGGGGAACTGCCCGGCGGCATCAGCGGAGCCCTGCTCGATTACCTGAAAAAGACAGGAGGCGGCATGGCAGGGATGTTCCGGGCCAATTACGGCTTTGAAGCGGGAACGGGAAACACCCGTATCCTCGAAACATTTCAAAAAGACGCTGTTTTTGGAGTCCGGATCACCGGAAACCTGGAACTGGGGGAAAACAGCCTTTTTATTGGCGGGAAACAATTGCTTTCATACGAAAGGAAAACGGGAACGGTCGTCTTTTCGGGCGATCGTATCAGTTTTAAAAATTCCGTCCTGAAAAGCAACGGCGAATTTATATTCGGCAGGGATAAGGAAACGGGCGTTTTTATTTCTTCCGAAGCTATCCTCCTGAAAGGGAAAAACGTTTACCACGAGGGTAATGCCAACCTGGAATCGGTGGACTGGCGTATGGAAAACGGCTTTGTTTCCGAAAACCTGTCCGTAAAAGGACAAACCACACTGAGCGGATTACTGGACGCTTGCCGGGGGGTAAAATTGGGATTTGACGGAGAAACATATATATCGGTAGAAAACCAAAAAGTAAGCGTAAATACATTCCTTTCCTTTAATCCGGGATACGGTATCCAAACAGGCGGTATTCCGGTACTCGTAAGGGCGAATGAAAAAGACATGCAATTGGGAGCCGTTGGCGGGGAACTGCTGATCGGCAGCGAACAGACAACCAAGACCCGCCTTCTTTCGAATATTTCCGGTGTGGACGGGGATTATGTACTGCTTTCCAAATACGGCGCCGCTTATTTCCCCGATTCATTAACCGTCCGCCACAGTTACGGGGATATACTGTTATCCAGTTACCGGGAAGACGGCGGTAATGAAGGAATGGTTATCCATAAGTCGCTGCGGTTCGGAACTTTCCTCGGTGCATGGCTCGAAGGCAGGGAAAACGGGATCGGTTTTCATTCGTTTGTCGAACATGTGTCTCCCGATGAGAGGAAAGTCCTCTTTTATGAAACCCTGTTTAAATATGAGCTATCGACCAGCCGCTACCGGCCCCAAAACAGGATATCGGATTCGCTTTTTGTTTCAACCGATGCCGATTTTATTTCGTTCGACAAGCCAATCGAATCAAAATCGTCTGTCGGGATCGATAATTCTTTCACCCGGCTGACGGACGGATGCCTGTTCTTTACAAGCGAACACCGCCTGTTATCGGCAGCGGATGGAATCAAACATTACGGAAACAGCTATTTCCTTGATAATTTATCATCGGAAAAGTTTTCTTCGGGATTTGCCGGTTCGGGCTGGGCGATTATCCCGAATAAAACAACGGGAAACACCTCCGCAACCTTTGATGAACTGACCGTCCGCAGGAAAATGCGCATCTACGAACTGGAGGTACAGAAAATAAGCGCGACAAACGGCTCCCTCTGGGTAAGCGACAGTTGTTCGGGCGACAGTGTGGTAAAAATTGAAAATTGAAAGTGGAAAATTGAAAGTTGAGAGTTGAGAATTTATAACTGATATATGGCTACTTATCACTATCCTAAATACAAGATAATTATCAGTCCGGATTCCAAGAAAACGCAAGGCCTCCGGGTCGGCGATGTGGTCCGCCGGCAGTATTTTGATAATCCGAATCTGATTTATTCGCTGATGATTGTCCTGGAAACAGGAACAGACAGTATCGCGGAAAACGAACCGGCTTATTTTATAGGGGCATTGATTGAAGGGGACGAACCGCAAAACGGCGAGTTACTGGATTTTGTCCGTATCACCAGCCTGTTCGATACCGACCGCAGCGGTGCATTGTACCTGACCGCATCGGATTCGGAGTCTCCCTTTATGGATGTGATTGACGTACCGGCATTCGAGAATTCCCTTTGCTTTCCCTTTACCGGTGGCGGTAGCCCGGATATTCCCGATACGGGTAAATATGCCTGTATGGGAGAAAGCCTTCTTTCGACAAGCTATAAACAAACGGAAGCGGAAGCCGGGCGAATTTTCAGGATTACAAGAAACGCAACTGCAAATTCAAACCAAAAAACCGGATTCAGGCAATCCATCGGAAAACCGCTTGAACATTCCCAAAGGGTTATTATATCCTACAAGATACGCGCTTCCAAGCAAATACAGGATGTCCCGGTAAGATTCGGATATGCCACGGGTGAAGAGACGGACGGTTCGGACAGTATCGATATCGATACCGGCTGGCAATACAAATTGCACCTGGTTACAATTGATTATCCCAAGCAGTACCGGCGCAGCTTTTCGATTGATTTAACCGGTTTCCTGCTTATTGAAGGTGACTGGGCTGAAATAGCAGACCTCAATATTGTCCTTCAGGCTGATATTTCTACATTCTCGAATGCCACCAAAGCGCGGGTCGGGAAAATCAAGGGGATCATCGACCCGGTGTTCGGCGTTCTGGACGGTTATGGAGCCTATTTTCAAAACCTGTACGCGACACGTAATGTGAATATTGCCGGAACATTGACCGCAGGGGATGAAAACGGCTTTTCTTCCACTTTTTATGTTGGCAAGATTCACAAAAATGTTATTCCGAACAGCATTGAAGGCGAATTTGAAGAATTCCCGATCCGTAAACCGGAAGTTATGACGCCTGCTGGAATCGGCTACACCTGGCAAATGGGAAACAGCGCTAAATTCATTACCCAGTCTGCCGGGTGGCGGAAATCCCACATCGGAGAAAAATACTGCTTTTCGCTTTGGGTAAAAGCAGATAAACCGGTAACACTGTCTATCTGCCAGGATGAATATTTTATTCAAAGCATCGATATCGATTCCTCTGACTGGAGAAGAATTTCAGTGGCTTTTGTTATTCAGGACTCTGAAGAATTAAGCCTTGTCATGCGGGTAGATTCATCCGTTCCCGGAATTCTGGTTCCCGCTCCCCAGCTGGAAGCGGGAACAACCCCTTCCCAGTACCAGCCGACAGACGGAACGCTTTCATACGTGGAAGACTACGGGGCATGGTTTACAAAAGGCGGAATCGGCGGTACGATTCAAAACCCGCTGCTTAAACTGAACGAAGACGGTTCCATTTCTTCCCGCGACGGTTCTTTTGTTATCAAGCCTGACGGAACGGGACATTTCGCTTCGGGTCGCTTCAAATGGACTAAGGACACGATTACACTCCAGGATGTAACTATCCGGTGGGAAGATTTTGATGAAGAGGCTAAGGAGAACATGCTCCCCAAATCGGTATCCATTACCGGCACAGACACTTTCCACTATGCGGATGAATTGGAAACAGCCGCCGAACCGGAAGAAATACACCTCTATGCAACCGAACATAATTTTACGGGGACTTCACGAAAATGGCAGTACCGGGCGCCGGACTTTTCATGGAAAGATATTCCCGGCGAAAACAGGGATTTTATCCGGATTACGCCTGTCGCGCATTACTGGGAAGAAAGGAAAACCCTTTCCGTCCGGTATGTTTCCCTTTCAGGAAGTAATGAATATGCGGATATATTCACCGTCAATAAACTTTTTGACGGCAGTTCCCCGTATTCTATATATATCACCTCCGATAAGGGAACGGTTTTCCGTAACGGAATCGTTTCTACTGTTCTGAAAGCAACCGTGCTTAAAGGCAGCGAAGATGTTACAGGCCGTATTCCGGAAAGTAATTTCCGCTGGATAAAGACAAGCGATAATCCGGTTGCGGATAAACTTTGGAACAGTGCGGACCATACCGGAAAAACACTGGAGATAACAGGCGATGACGTGCACCGGAAAGCGGTATTCAATTGCGAAGTGATAATCTCAACATAAAGAATCTATAAGTATTATTTTTTCATTCTTAATTCAAAAAGCGATGGCATTAAAAATTGCAAGAGGACAGGTAACCATTATCGACCAGAACGATGCGGTTTCATTACAGGCATTTATCGGTTCCAACCAACCGTTGACCCAAATATACAATAAGGATAACAATACCTTTGCTCCGGCATGGACAAGCGCCCCGAACCTGGTATTGACCCCTTCCCTGTTTATAAGCGGTAAAGGCGATGCCGACCAGATAACCTCAGTCGGCAACGCGGCAACACTTACACCCGGGGTCAAAACCGGCTCCGCCAAATGGTACAAGGACGGAGCGGTAATTACATCCGGGCAGGACAGTTGTACAATCGGAGCGGCAGCTGCAAAATACGCCCTGACAGTCAAGGCGAACCATATGTCTGTAGCCTCGCCGCAGGCGCGGTACGCCTTCGAAGCTGTTTACATCGATGCAAACGGCCTGGAAATCGCTTTCCGGACAGAGATACAGTTCACCCAGCACCAGTCTGCCGGGGCTACCATCTGTGCCATAGCATACGCTCCCGGCGGCGTTGTTTTCAAAAATGACGAAGTAGCAGCGTTGAAGGCGCATTGCGATCTATGGCGCGGCGCGGCCATCGATAATACAAATGTTACATATGCCTGGGGCATTAAGGATTCTTCCGTGTTTTCCAAAACGACCATTACTGCGGCCGCCGCTTCAGGATCCGCACAGGCAGTTGTTAATTCAACCGCAAATATGGAACCGGGAGGGAAAATAGTGATCGGTACGGCAACATATACCATTTCATCTGTAAATACCGGGACTAAAACCATTACATTGACTGCCGCGTTAAGCGCTGCCGCAGCTTCCGGCGACGCGGTAAAGTCGCCATACTATAATTCGATGCTGGGAGCAGGATGGTCATGCCTTACATCTACAAACCGGCGGGGCGTGACAGCCGGCTGGACAACGAACGAGATCACCGTAACCGCCGATGCCGTACTGAACTTCGAAACCTTCAAATGCGCTATCAAGGATACGGATACCAGTGCAGGCAACGTATCGGCGAATAAGATTGTTTGCGATATCATTTCCTTCTCGGATATGTCCGACCCGATAATGGTAGATATTGTAAGCCAGAAGGGATTTATTATTAAAAACAATTCCAACGATGTGGATGCTAAGGCCGTATTATACAGGAACGGCGAGGAGATAGACCCGGCAGGTACAGGCTACACCTATACGTGGAAACTTTGGAATGCGGCAGGTACGGCTGTGGCTAAAACGTATACGGGAAAGTCGATTACGGTTGCAAAGGCCGATGTGACGGGGAAAGGGGTGCTGATGTGCGAGATTTCGAAGTAGTTTACCAATTATTTGCTGAATAGTTTTGTTTTAAACAAAAATCATCGTATCTTTGCAGCAACATGCTTACCCCGCTTCCCGTAGAACAGCGCGCTTAGGGTAAGCTTTTTTTATTTATACATGATGGCTAAAATACCCTATACAAAAGCATTCCTTTCATATCCCGACCAAATAACCCTGCTTAAGTCCAGAGGTTTGAATTTTGCCGATGAAGGAAAAGCGTTGCATTTGCTTGAAAATATCGGTTATTACAGGCTTAGCGGTTACTGGTATCCGTTATTGGCAGACAAACAAAATCATATCTTTAAGCCTACCGCGGAGTTTGAAGCGGCTTTTAACCTGTATAAATTTGACAGGGAGCTCCGTAAGCTGGTTATCACGGAGCTGGAAAAAATAGAAGTTGCGGTCCGTTCCAAGATGGTTCATGTATTATCAATGGCATACGATCCTTTTTGGATTGAGGACACCACATTATTTAATAACCCGGTTAAATATAATACGATAATAACCAAGGTAAATGAAGAATTTTCCAGAAGCGATGAAGAATTCATAGCCTCATTCAGGGCAAAATATTCAAATCCTCTTCCTCCGGCATTTATGACACTGGGGATATCTTCTTTCGGTACGCTTTCATTGCTTTACAGCAATTTGAAGCCCGGACTGGAAAAACGGGAAATTGCCGGTTATTTCGGGTTACCGGATACTGTTTTTTCTTCCTGGTTACACAGTATTGTATATATACGGAATGTTTGTGCCCATCATGCCCGCCTGTGGAACCGGTTGATGAGTATCCAGCCGCTGTTTCCCAGAAATCCCAGAAAAACATGGCTACATGATACCCGTATAGACAATAAACGTACATACTATTTGTTGTCAATGGTCATCTATCTATTAAATACGGTTAATCCGAAACATACATTCAAGCGTAAATTAGAGAATTTGTTCCTGAAATATCCCAATGTGGATAAAGGGGCGATGGGATTTCCTGCTCATTGGGAAGCGGAACCGTTATGGCAATAGAATTCTGAAATTTTTTATGATAATCCGGGTGGCATATAAACATGCCGTCCTTTTTTTACCCTATTCTTTACCGGAACAATCAGGTAAAGAAATATGGCAAATCAACTCCTCGCCCGCGGACAGGCAACCATACAGACCCTCAATGACGCTTACACTATCCACCAGTCGGTAAGCAGCTATGTATTCGCGGCGGCGAGCAACGGAGCTGTTATCGGTCCGGTAACCGTTACTTCCACCATAAAGGTACTGATGGGGGATGTAAATATCACCGACTTTACGATTGGCGCCATCGCCAAGCCGGCAGGATTCTCCGTAATAACCGTCAATAATACCAGTAAAACGATTACTTACACGGTAGCGGCCAACACCGCCAACCTGCCCGATACAGGCGTTACCAATATCCCCGTTACCGTTGCAGGCAACACATACAACCTTTCCTTTGCCTGGTCGAAAACAAAGGATGGAGCCACGGGGCCGGCAGGAGTCGATGCCAATATACTCGACTGGGTAGCCGACTGGAACACGAACAAAACGGTTATCGGGACAAATTCGGTTATCACCCCCAAGATCTTTGCAGGCGTAAAAAATACAAACGGTACAATCACGGGAATTGCCCTCGGTAGATTTCCGCTCAGCGCCCTCAATGCATCGGGAACCGTTATTACCGAAACTGTCGACGGCGTTTACGGATTCAGGGACGGGAACAAAACGTTCTTTATCGACAACGGGGGAAATGCCCGGCTCGGACGTGGCAACCAGTATATAAAATACAATGCCGTAACGGGAAAAGTGGAATTCGGGTCTGGTGTATCGTTGAACTGGACGAACGCTATTAATACAGCCCAAAATGCGGCTATTGCCGCAGCGGCGGCAGATGCAACCAATAAGATAAACAGCCTTCAGATCGGTATCCGGAATTATATTAAAAACAGCGCCTTTGATGTAACAGGCATCTCAGGGCTTCTGACTGTCGATGGCGTTACGGCAGTCCTGGATACTTCAACCAAATACCAGGGATACAACACCATTAAAATAACACAGACTGCGGCAACCGGAACGGCTGCCAACACGGCAAGAGCTTATTTTACGGCCCTTAAACAATGCAATCCCGCCAGTTTCAGCATGTGGATAAAAGCATCCGCAGCGACAAGCCTCCGTATCCGTACCGGGGGAGCCGGAGCGGTGGATATACCGGTAGATATGGCATGGAAACGGATTAAACTGGAGAACAGGGTTCCGACTTCCCTAGTCGTTCTTTTTGGAGCAACCACCGCCGGCGTTGTTTACAATATCGCTTTGCCCATGCTGGTGGAAGCTACCAAAGCGGCGGACTGGTCGCCAGCCCCCGAAGATTTGTACGGCGGCATAAACAACGCACAGGCCGTAGCAGATGCCATTACCAAAAAAGCGAACGACGAAAAATGGCAAACCAAACTCACCAGCATAGATGCCACCGGTATTTTTACCGGAACGCTGTCGGCAAATACCGTCAATGCCATAGCGATTAATGCTTCACAAATTACGGCAGGAACCATCAATGCCGCAAGGATAGATGTTGTTTCATTAAAAGCCTCGCTTATTACCGCTGCCAACATCAATGCCTTAACCCTTGCCGTGAATAAGGGAACCATCGGAGGCTGGAGTATAGATGGCGACTCCATATTCAGGGGAACAAAGAATAATACCTCCGGCGGATATACCGCCGCACCGGGTGCAATCACAATCGGCTCGAACGGAATACGCGGCTTTAAGTGGAAACTGGATTCAAACGGTACCGGAGCTATCGCCGGTGGCAATATCAGCTGGGACGCTTCCGGTAATGTGACCTTTGGTTCAGCCGTGAGCCTGAACTGGACAAATGCGGCCAATAATGCATTAGCTTCTGCAAAAACCTATGCGGATACGAAGAAAACGGAAGCGGTTAATACCGCAGCAACAGACGCTGCGACAAAGGCTAACCGGGCAAAAACAGATGCGATAAATACGGCGGCTACCGATGCAGCGAATAAAATCAACGCCCTTCAGATCGGCGGTGCAAATTTACTGAACAATTCCGGCAACTGGAGGACGGCGGGCTGGAACGGCGGGTTTACGTCAAACGGCGGGGGATACACGATAGATAATACCGTTTTATACAACGGAAAACCTGCTTTAAAAACATTGGTCGGAACGGGACTCCAGCATCCCTGGATTAAACTGGAGAACGGAGCGGAATACACCTATTCCGCTATTGTGAAATGTAACGAGACCATTGCGGGCAACGGGAATACGCCCCTCCATTACCATTCGGGATTGAATAACGTAAGCCAAGGCAAGCTGACGGTCATCAGCCATGATACATCCGTTACCGCCGGTACCTGGAAAAAAATATATATAACCTTTAAGTTGACCGGGGATGCGGATTCTTTCCGCCCGTTCTTCTACAGGGGAGCCAACGGCACGGCAGCATACTGGCTTGCCCATATAAAGCTGGAACGGGGAAATAAGGCGACGGACTGGACCTCGTCCGCAAGCGATACAACTGCGGATATAGCGGACGCAAAGACAGCAGGGGTTAACGCCCGGACAGTGGCGGATGCCATTACTAAAAAGTCCGTTGATGAAAAATGGGACGCGAAACTGACATACATAGGTGCTACGGGTATATTTACGGGAACCTTATCGGCAAATACCGTCAATGCGGTAAGGATCAACGCTTCCCAGGTTACAGCCGGAACGATAGACGCAGCGAGGATCAATGTGGCAGCCCTGAAAACGTCCCTGATCACCGCCGCGAATATCGATGCCCTTACCCTGAATGTCACCAAAGGAAAGATCGGGGGTTGGACAATCGGCGCCGGCCATATTACTGCCGGAAGCGTGGGAGCTACCGGACAAATGCCCGTACAGATACGATCCGCCTCCACGGGTTCCGGTTACTGGTATAACGGCGCGTATAAACCGCAGGGAATCGTGATGACCTGGCATCAATCCAATAACGCGGGACATTTCATTTTCGGGCAAATAGCCGCCTCCGGAAATTCAGTCAAAACCGGATTTATCGGCATCCAGATGATGGCTTGGGATAATACCGAATATTTCTGTTTGTCTGCCAATTATACAAAATCAGGAGGAAAGGAAGTATACAGGCAAATAGTTATCCTGATAAAATCCGGTATAGATATCTAAATCTGAAAATCTTCGTTTATATTCTTTAAAACACAGCTGATTTTGGTTGTTTTTCCGAATATTATTCGCAAATTTGCAATCAATAAACAAAAATCAAAAGAATTCCGTATGTTACTCGAGTTTTCAGTTCAAAACTATCGTTCGATAAAAGAAGAACAGACCTTTTCTTTAGTCGCGGGAAGTTCCATGGCAAAACCTGATAATTTCTCAGTACAGCAGTTGTATGAAAGTACAATGCCTGTCTTGAAATCTGCCGTTATTTACGGAGCCAATGCATCTGGTAAAACAAATATCATCCGGGCATTCAGTACATGTGTGTTCCTTATTAAAGAATCGGCAGGTTATGTGGTTCAGGACCCTATAAAATATTACGACCCTTTTTTATTCGATGAAGACGCAAAAAACTCTCCTACCTTTTTTAGAGTAACATTTATCGGACTGGACCATATAAAGTACAAATATCAGTTCTCATATAACAAGGAAGAAATTATACACGAGTCACTGGATTATTTTCCTAAAGGCCAGACAGCTAATTTGTTTACAAGAAAAAACGATACCGTAGGCGGGAATTTTGTGCATGAAGTAAGATTGGGTAATCAGCTTAAAGACCAGCGGATTGATAAAAAACTTTTCAAAAACCAATTATACCTTTCCCAATTCGGGAGTCGTATAGTTCATGAACAGTTAACACCCATTTTCCTGTATTTCAAAGAAATTGAAACATGGAATGCCGTAAATAAAGGATATATTGATAATTACCTGCAAAATAACCTTATTAAAGAACTTCTTGCCCCTGAAAATATAGAGATCAAGAAACGCTTGTCGAAATTAATCCGTATTGCGGATACAAAAATTGAAGATGTCAGGATTGAAGAGAAGAAACCGACTCCAGCACAGAAAAAAGAATACACGCTATATGGCAGGCATTCGGTTTACAGGGACAATAATAAGACAGGTGGACATGAACTGCCTTTTCAGGAAGAATCGGCCGGTTCAAATGTCTTATATATCATTGGCGGATTGATATTGAAAAAGCTGACATCGGGAGGCATTCTTTTTGTTGATGAGCTGGATAACAGTTTGCATCCGAAATTATCTAAATTTCTTATCAAGCTTTTTAATAATCCGGTAAGCAATCCAAAAAATGCCCAGTTGGTGTGCGCCACTCACGAAGTGACATTACTGGACAAAGACATGTTCAGGACGGACCAGGTCTGGTTTACCGAAAAAAATAAATTCGGCGGTACGGAACTCTATTCCATCAGCGATTTTGAAGGTACAAGGGAAGGTATCCCGTTTGACAAGTGGTATCAAAGCGGCAAATTTGGAGGAGAACCTAGGATAAAAGAAATTGAATTTATCTTTGGCGATGAATAAAAAGAGGAAAACATTACCCAAAGCGATTTTCATCGCTTGCGAAGGCCGTAGCACCGAAAAAAACTACTTCCAGTTGATCGGAGAAATTTTCGGGGATGAACTTGATTACGCATTAACGGTTTATCCCGATGAAAATGAACCTAAGCCCAAAAGTGATGCGGTCGGACTGGTCAGGGAAGCTATCAGCCGGAAAGATGACGGATTCGATGAATTATGGGTTGTTTTCGATAAGGACGGATATACCAAACACGAAGATGCTTTTCAATTAGCGAAGGATAATGATATAAAAATTGCTTTTTCCAGTATCGCTTTCGAAGAATGGGTTTTACTTCATTTTGAACGGAATATTTACGCCTTCAGCAAATCCGACTGCAAAGATGGGAGGAAAAAGTATATATGCTGTGGTACTCATGCAAGGGAAGATGATTGTAAAGGAAGTAATTGTGTTGCAGGTTATATGCGTGAAAAAAAGTACTATCTCGGCTATAGTAAAAGTTCGGAAATCAGTATTTATCCTTTCCTCAAAGATAAAACGGGCCATGCTATTCTCAATTCAGCCTGGTTGAGGTTTCGACTCAGGAAAGAAATTCTGGAATGTGGTGAAAAACTCTTTGAAATCAATCCTTTTACTAACGTAGACGACCTGGTAAAAAGGTTAACCGGAATTGATGAAAGCCACCGCTTTGCCGCCTTTGGGGAAACTATCGACTCAGACGATGTGTCTGTCACTTTTTATATGGTTGACGGCCAGATCCGTATTGATTTTACCAACAAATCCGGCAACTCGGTTGTATTCAATCAAATAACAATTGACAGTACAGTTGAAATTACCGGTGAAGACAAAAAGATATCCGCGACGATTGACAACTCTCATTTGATTAACCCGGGAATGAGTGATGTAATCGTATTGAATTTATCAGAGAAACTTACTAATGATTTAGAATTAACTTTTAGGATAGAAAATCAGATTTATCATATTAAGTAATTAAAAATATTTATTGATATATTTTCACATATGTTGTTAAAAATGAGTATATTTATTTCATATTCAATAATATATGAGATTTATAGATTTATCAGAAGAAGAAAAGCTAAAATTGGAAGATTTGTATAAAAACAGTGATAGCCATGTGACCCGAGAGCGATGTTTATGCTTATTATTATCCTCAAAGCGACACTCAATGAAGGATATTTCTCGTATAACAGGTATAAATTGGCTAAAGATTGTTCGTTTGTTTAATCATTGGCAACAGGCTGATGACAAGTATTCGAGTTTATCAATAGCCTCTGGTCGAGGAGCCAAAGTTAAGCTCTCTTCGGTAAAAGCAATATTGCCTGAACTGGTTGATAAACATGCTCGTAACTTGATTCCAATCTTAGAAGAGCTCCAACGTCAACACAATATTTCTGTTTGTAAGCTAACCTTGCAGAATTTTTTAAAAGACCTTGGGCTATAGCTGGAAAAGAGCCAGACTGTCTTTAAAACCAGTCCGTAATCAAGAATTATTTGAGGCCAAACGAAAGCAACTGTATTCTCTTATGAATTTACATAATCAGGGTTATATAGACTTATATTTTGCGGATGAATCCCATTTTGGTCTCACTCCTAATGTTCCTTATGCTTGGCAACATAAAGACAAGCCGATTTTGCTTCCTGCCAGGAAGTCAAATAGATTAACAGCCTTCGGATTGATGACTACTGATTGCAGACTAAAATATTATCTGTCTATGGGAAGTATGAACTCTCAAAATATAATATCTTATATGGATGATTTATGCAAAACCATTACCAAGAAAACTATCATTGTATTGGATAATGCTCCTATACACAAGAGTAAACTATTCAAATCAAAGATGGATCAATGGGCCGAACAAGACCTAATTATATTCTTCTTACCTCCATATTCTCCCGAACTCAATAAAATTGAAATACTCTGGAGATTCATTAAATACAGATGGTTACCGCTTGATGCTTTTCTTAACTTTCAAAATCTCAAAGATCGCTTGAACAACGTTATAGAAAACGTTGGATCAAAATATATCATTAATTTTTATTGACTACTTAATCCGGAAGCGGGTAGTCATTTCGTTTTTATCTCATCAGGATTATCCGGACTGCCTACTTTTTAGTCTGTTGGCTGCCACACTCTTCTTATATTCCCATAACGATTTCGTTCAAATCGTTTCCGAAAGTCTCATACATGGTTGGGGATAATATGCTTCCGGAACTTAAAACCAATAATTCATGCGGTCGATACATCTTATTGTATGCGGGATGTATGTGTTTATACGGGCATAATTTAAAATCCAGTTTTTGATAAAAAAACAGCCTCTTTTCAGTTATCTCATCTATAACCGGGTCTATCTCCAGTATAATCATCTTGTTTATTTCTTCCCCGAATTGCCTCAACGT
>JAITVS010000402.1 GCA_031285685.1 Tannerella sp. | reverse complement strand
GGTAATCCACTATAGTGTACCCATGCTACTTTCGGATGTGCAGTAAGATATTCCGCCATTTTCTGAGCATTTTCACAATGACGGGGCACACGTAAATGTAACGTCTCGAGACCTATATTCAGAAGAAATGCGTTTTGTGGTGATTGAATCGAACCCAGGTCGCGCATAATCTGAGCCGTTGCTTTTGTGATGTAGGCTGATTTTCCGAACTTTTTAGTATAAGTAATGCCATGATAGGAATCATCTGGTGTTGTCAGACCGGGATACTTGTCCTTATGAGCTTCCCAGTCGAAATTTCCACTGTCGACGATAGCTCCGCCCACAGCCATTGCATGACCATCCATGTATTTTGTGGTAGAGTGGGTTACGATATCCGCGCCCCATTCAAACGGACGGCAATTAATCGGAGTCGCAAACGTATTATCCACAATAAGAGGTACCCCGTGTTTGTGTGCCAGACGGGCAAACTTTTCGATATCAAGAACGGCACAAGCCGGATTGGCGATCGTTTCACCGAAAACAGCTTTTGTTTCAGGGCGGAAAGCCTTTTCGATCTCTTCTTCCGAAGCATCCTGATTGACAAACGTGACATCAATACCCATCTTTTTCATCGTAACACCGTATAAATTGAACGTACCACCATAAATTTCCGAGGCACAGACAACATGACCGCCGGTTTCGCATATATTAAAAACCGCATAGAAAGAAGCCGCTTGTCCCGACGAGGTAAGCATAGCGGCAACACCGCCTTCAAGCTCAGCTATTTTTGATGCAACATAATCGTTCGTCGGGTTTTGCAGGCGCGTATAAAAATATCCGGCCTTCTCAAGATCGAACAACTGCCCCATCTCATCACTTGTGGAATATTTGAATGTTGTACTCTGATAGATCGGTAATACGCGCGGTTCACCGTTCCCCGGCTTCCAGCCTCCCTGTACACAAATAGTGCTTCTTTTTTGCTTCTTCATTTTAATCTATTTTTTGTTCGATGTTTCAATAAATAACATATCCTGCGACAGCCGCCAGAATGATTGTCCGTATAGCTCCCCATTTAAAGAAATACGAGAGCGCAAATGTACCGATAAAAATTAAAACGCTTGCATAGTCCGTAAAATTCTGTTTGTTCATCAGTAATATGGCGGCAGCCGCGATAAGACCTATTGCCGCGGGTTTCATACCGGACAACGCGGCCATAACATACTTGTTTTCTTTGAAAAGAATAAAAAAACGGCATATTAACGCCATAATGATAATCGACGGCAGACATACGGCAAATGTTGCAACGGCAGATCCCAGGACGCTTCCTCCCGTAGCCTGGTATCCTATATACGTCGCGCTATTGATGGCTATAGGGCCCGGAGTTATCTGAGAAATCGCGATAATATCCGTAAATTCGCCGGCCGTCAGCCATTGATGAGCCTCTACTACCTCATACTGTATCATGGAAAGCATGGCATAACCGCCGCCAAAACCGAATAGTCCGATTTTGAAGAATGTATAAAACAGTTGCAGATATGTTTCAATCATGTTTTTTCCGGATAAAATAATAAATAAGTCCTCCGATGCCTGCTGTGATAATCACTACTATCGGCGAGATTTTCAGCCAGGCAACAGCAATCGCCGAAATAATGGCTATGGAAACGATCTTCCATGCAAAGTTTTTCTTTTTCAGCATATTCACGACCGGTACGGCGATCAGTGCGACAACAGCAGGCCTCAACCCGCTGAAAATACGCTCAACCACCTCATTATTCCTTATATCTGAGAAAAACATCGCAATGACAAGTATGACGACAAATGATGGTACAACAGTTCCGAGCACAGTCATCAACACCCCTTTCATTCCGCGCATCTTATAGCCGACAAAGACAGCGGAATTGACGGATATCGGGCCAGGCGCCGATTGTGCCAAGGTAAGAGTTTCGGAAAATTCTTCGGAGCTGATCCAACGTCTCCGGCCCACAACTTCCTGTTCTATTAGCGGAATCATGGCGTAACCGCCCCCGAGCGTAAAGGCCCCGATCTTAAAAAATGACCAGAAAAGCTGTAAATATAACTTCATTGCCATTTCGTTTTAAAAGTGCAAAAATAATGTAAATCAAATGTACTGACAAACTAAAACCGGTTTAGTTTTGCATTTTGGAATTAAAGACGGTTTTTACATCCGGAAAAATAATAATTTATAAACAGTGGGTTGATTATTAGTATTTATTTCTTACCTTTGCATCGTTTATATTTTTAACGGAAGAAGTGTTTTTTATGGCTAAAAAGCGTACAAAATCTAAAAAAACACAGCAAAAAAATCCTTTTATTGAATCTGTAAAACATTATTCTACGAGCGAACGGGTTCATTTTGTTGTGGGGTTGCTGATTTGTTTTTTTACGGTATATATAGGTATTGCGGTATTATCGTTTTTTTTCACGGGGGCGGCAGACCAAAGTATAGTCAGTAACCTTGAAGTTTCGGATCTTATATCCAAAAAGGGAGCAGTATCAAACTGGGCCGGCATACGCGGGGCGTATATGGCAGATGTCATTATGAATCGCTGGTTCGGTATACCTTCCTTATTTCTTTTGTTCTTTATGGGCTCCGTCGGCGTTAAGTTAATGAAGTTGTGTAAGATAAATCTGCTCAAACGCTTTCTGATCTGTTCCATCCTGACCATCTGGGGTTCTCTTTTTCTTGCTTTTTCTTTTTCGTGGGTCGGCGACGGTTCGTTCTTTTATCTTGGCGGACAACACGGATATCTTCTTTCCGAATGGTTGGTGGGCAATATCGGACACATTGGTGTCATCCTGCTGTTATTGGTCGGTTTGATATTAATTGCCGTATTTTTAAGCAGACAGACCGTTCCGGTACTGCAATCCCGGTTATCTTTCGGTCATTTTGGGAAAAAGACGAAAGAAAAAAGTTCTGATTCCAGTAATAGTAATAATGATAATACGGGGTATGATATGCCATACGACGAGAATGAAGATGATGAGCCGGATGATCCGGACACCGAAAATGAAACCGGATACACAGATAACAATCCGGTTATGAAAGAAGAATTTACAGTCGAAGTGGCAAAGGGAGAAGATGACTCTTATGACAAGTCGGAACTCGGCACCTATGATCCTCGTCTCGACCTGTCCTCGTATAAGTTTCCGGAAGTTAACCTGTTGAAGAAATATGATCAGTCGGACAAACAGGTCGACATGGCAGAACAAAATGACAACCAGAAACGTATTAAAAAAACACTGGAGGATTTTGGAATCAACATTATTTCTATTAAAGCAACCGTCGGTCCTACAATCACGCTTTACGAAGTCATACCGGATAAGGGAGTCCGTATTTCAAAAATACGTAATCTCGAGGATGATATCGCCCTGAGTCTTTCTGCATTGGGGATTCGTATTATAGCGCCAATGCCGGGAAAAGGCACGATAGGAATCGAAGTACCGAATAAAAATCCTCAGATCGTATCGATGGAGTCTGTTGTTGCATCACGTAAATTCGGTGAATCAAAATATGAATTACCGATCGTATTAGGACGCACGATTACGAACGATGTGTTTATGTTTGACCTGACAAAAACGCCTCACCTTCTGGTTGCCGGCGCTACCGGACAGGGTAAATCCGTCGGACTCAATGCGATCATAGCATCATTACTGTATAAAAAGCATCCGTCGGAATTAAAGTTTGTACTGATTGATCCGAAAATGGTTGAGTTTAATATTTATGAAGATATCGAACGTCATTACCTGGCGAAACTACCCGATATGGACCATTCCATTATTACGGATTTTAATAATGTAATAGACACCCTTAAGTCGCTTTGCAAGGAGATGGATAACCGTTACGACCTGCTGATGAAAGCGCATGTGCGTAATATATCCGAATACAATGCCAAATTTATCAGTCGCCATCTGAATCCGGAAAAGGGGCATAAATATATGCCTTATATCGTAGTTATAATAGATGAGTTCGGCGACCTGATCATGACTGCAGGAAAAGAGATAGAAATGCCTATCGCACGTATCGCCCAGAAAGCGCGGGCGGTCGGCATACACATGATCATAGCAACCCAGCGTCCTTCGACAAATATTATTACAGGAACCATCAAAGCAAACTTTCCGGCACGTATTGCATTTAAGGTCTCATCCATGATCGATTCGCGTACGATACTGGATTCCCCGGGAGCAAATAAGCTTGTGGGACGTGGGGACCTTCTGTTTTCACAAGGAAATGAAACGACACGTGTGCAATGCGCTTTGGTAAATACGGATGAAATCGAAGATATCGTAGGATTCATCGGCGACCAGCCTGGCTTTGAAACAGCCTATAAGTTACCTGAGGTACTGGACGAAAACCAGGAAGGAGGAGTCAGTTCTATCGATTTATCAAACCGTGACCCTCTTTTCGAAGATGCCGCACGTCTGATTGTGATACAGCAGCAGGGGTCGACTTCACTTATACAACGTAAGTTCGCCATCGGATATAATCGTGCGGGACGCCTGATGGATCAACTGGAAGCGGCCGGTATTGTGGGAGCATTTGAAGGTAATAAAGGAAGACAGGTCCTCATTACGGATGAATATTCGTTGGAACAGAAACTGAATGTATTGCAAAATTGATAAAAACGATTGACTATGAGAAACAAATCATTGACAACCATCATCACGGCAGTTATCCTGTTTGCCGCGTCCGGAATACCGGCAAAAATGAATGCCCAGACTCCCGACGCCGATGCCATCATCGAAAAAACTTCCCAGCTATACGAGAAATGGGGAGGGATGGATATCCGGTTTGCGGCAAACATCCGTTCTGAGAAAAGCGGAACTTCCGAAAGTTTTGAAGGTACCATCCTGATGAAAAAGAATAAATTCGTGCTGACGACTCCCGATATGAAAACCTGGTTCAACGGAACAACACAGTGGACATACCGTAGCGGAGAAGTCAATGTCGTTACTCCCTCCGGCAGTGAGTTGCGTTTTCTGAATCCGATGCTTTTGTTACAGGACTATAAAAAAGATTTTAATGCTTTGTATATAGGCGAAAGTACTTCTGCCAATGCTAAAATGGCTTATGACATAGCGCTTACTCCCAAAAAAAAGGATGATATTGAAAAGATCGAAGTACAAATAGAAAAAAGCACATCTTTACCCGTAAAGCTTGTCGTAACAATGCGTAACAATATGTATAATACGATTACGATAAAAAGCATTGAAGCCAATAATCCGCCGGATGGAATTTTTACTTTTCCGAAAGCCGAATATCCTGATGTGGAAATATTTGAATTATGACGACAAATAAAACGAACTGGTATGTTCTGTACACGACTCCCCGTTCCGAAAAACGCGTGAAAGAAAAACTCGAATGGAACGGAGTAGAGTGCTATCTTCCTCTTCACCGTTCTCCGAGGGTTTGGTCCGATCGCGTAAAAATGGTGGATATACCATTATTTAATTCCTATATATTTGTCAAATGCAAAGAATCTGAAATTCTTTCCCTGATCCGTATTAACGGCGTTGTCAAAGTCGTTTTTTATGATGGGAAACCGGCCGTCATTCGCCAGGCGGAAGTAGATGCGATTAAAATGTTTATCGAAGAAGCCGAAGGGAAGGTTTTATGTACCGGAGATGAGGTTGAAATCCTGGCAGGATCGATGAAAAATAAATCCGGTAAAATTATAAAAATAAAGAAAAAATATCTTGTACTCCATATTGAACAGTTGGCGGCGACCATATGTGTGAACACCGAAAGCGTCGCTCTTCTGGGCAGGGTAAAATAATTTAATATATAAACAATAAAAAATTATGGTTTATTGATAATTAATAAATAATTATTAACTTTGCCTCCCCAATTGCTTAGGAAAAGAGATTATATAAATTAGATAAAAATGAGAAAAAAAGAATTGTTTCTGATAACAATCATAATTGCCCTGTTTACATCATGCGGCACCCCCCAAGATGTTGTCTATTTTCAGGATGCGAAGGATTACGAAATTTACAGAAATGTAGATAAATATGATGTTTATATTCATCAGGATGATCTTCTGGCCATCATGGTGAATAGTCAGGCTTCGGAAGCCGCACTACCGCTTAATATGCCTCTGGCCAGTTATTATGTAGGAGGTGATTCATACGGACAACAGCGTATGTTAGGTTATCTTGTCGATAAAGAAGGAAGTATTGATTTTCCCATTCTTGGTAAAATTCATGTGGAAGGACTTACAAGAAATGCATTGCGTGATCTTATAAAAGAAAAACTGATAGCAGGCGGATTGCTTAAAGATCCTATTATTACAGTTAATTTTCTGAACTTCAAGGTTTCTGTTATCGGAGAAGTAAATCAATCCGGCAGTTTTAACATATCGGGCGAACGTATTACGTTGCTGGAAGCGCTGAGTATGGCAGGAGACTTAACCATATACGGTCGCCGTGACCGCGTAGCCGTAATACGTGAAGCAAACGGAAAACGTACAATCCTTTATCATGACCTTAGCAGTACGGAAATATTCAAATCTCCGTGTTATTACCTTCAACAAAATGATATCGTCTATGTAGAGCCGAATAAACGCAAAGTACAGCAAAGTAATATCAATCAGAATAATAGTGTAGGTGTATGGTTATCAATTGTATCCGTGTTGTTGACGGCTACAAGTGTAATCGTTAGTGTCAGTAAATAATAAATGAGCTATGAGTGAACTGAATACAATTAATAATATGCAGCCGAGAGAAGATGAGTCTTCCATTACTCTGCGTGATATATTCGGACTTGTCATCAGTAAATGGTATTGGTTTGTACTGTCTATATTGATATGTCTTGCTGCTGCTACCATCTATCTTATGTGGGCTCCGAAAGTATATGAAAGGACTGCTACCGTTCTGATTAAGGATGATAAGACCGGTTCCGGTGAAAGCGCATTATTTCAGGATCTTTCAATATTCGAAGGAAAAAGCAACGTGAATAATGAAATGATCGTTTTCAGAAGCTACAGTCTGATGGCCGAAGCGATCCGCCGCCTTAAAATCGATGTCAGTTATACCGTACGGAATAAACTCAGAACCCAGGAACTTTATACCAATACTCCCCTGTCTTTGACTTTTTTGAACATTGAAGAAAACCAGTGGGCTTCTTTAAAAGCAAGGTTGTTACCCAATAATGAGATTGCTCTTTGGGACTTTAAAGTAAACGGATTCGAAAATGAACAACAGATAATCGTCAACCTCAATGATACGGTAGATACTCCGATCGGTAAAATTATTGCCGCTCCGACATTATGGTATAATGAAACCTGGTTCGGAGAAACCATTACCGTAAAAAAAACAGGCTCGAAAAGTGTCATCAATCATTACCGTAACGCCATGATGGTTAACCTTGCCGATAAACAAACCTCGGTCGTCAACCTTTCCATCAAGGATGTTTCCATACAACGTGCGGAAGATGTATTGAATACCGTTATCGCGATTTATAACGAAGAGGCGATCAACGATAAAAATATAATGGCTGTAAGTACTGAAAACTTCATAAATGATCGTATTATTATCATCGAAGAGGAATTGGGTAATGTGGATAAGAGGATTCAGTCATATAAAACAGAACATCAGCTTACGGATATTCAGAGCGACGCACAAATGGCATTGCAGGAAAGCAGTGAATCGGACCGGACGGTTATTATGCTTCAGAATCAACACTCCATGGCGGAATATATCCGCAAATACCTGTCGGATCCGGCCAACAGTACGGAACTGATACCATCCAATACCGGCGTTGAGGATATGAATGTGGAAGGTCAGATATTGAATTATAACCAGACCCTTCTGAAGCGGAACCGTCTTATCGAAAACAGTAGCGAACGAAACCCGGTGGTTCAGGATCTGAACAACAGCCTGAATGCAATGCGTCAGAATATTATGCGTGCGGTAGATAACCTGATTGTCAATCTCGATATTCAGTTACGTAGTGTGATAGCGCGTACCGAGCGTACAAGGGCGCGTATCTCCGCTGTGCCGCAACAACAGACAGAAGTAACAAGTATTAGTCGGCAACAAATAATAAAAGAACAACTTTATCTTTATCTGCTGAACAAACGCGAGGAAAATGCATTGAATAAAGCAATAACGGAAAGTACGGCCCGTATTATCGATCCGGCTACCGGCTCATCCGGCCCGGTAGCACCGCGTAGCATGGTCATTATGATGGCCGCTTTCCTGATCGGACTTGCCATTCCTGCAGCGATCCTTTATGTGCTTCTGTTATCCGATATTACGGTTCGCGGCCGTAAAGACCTGACATCCGCTCTTACGATCCCGTTCTTAGGAGAAGTTCCCTTCAAGAAAATAAAAGGAAAAGCAAAGGTTGAGGGGGTTGTCGTAAGAGAAAACGGACGTGATCCGGTCTCCGAAGCGTTCCGTATCATACGTACGAATATGGATTTCATGCGTGTTAAAGAGGATAATATCAAGGTTATCATGACAACATCCACCAGTGTCGGGTCCGGTAAGACATTTGTGGCTTCCAACCTTGCCGTCAGCCTTGCCATGACAGGCAAAAAAGTGGTGCTCATCGATATGGATATCCGCAAGGGAACACTTGGGAGAGGAGTCGAAACCCGCAAGAAAATTGAAGGATATGATATCGGACTGACAAGTTATTTATCTAAAATTGTCACAAAAGTTGATTCATTAATCATACAGGATAAAGATTACCCTGATATCGACATTATACGTTCCGGACCGGAGCCTCCGAACCCCGCGGAATTGTTATTAAGTCCACGTCTCGATGAACTGATTAATCAATTGAGGGAGATGTATGATTATATCCTGATTGATAATGTTCCGGCCGGAATGGTTGCCGATGCGATCATATCCAATCGTGTGGCGGACCTCACCTTATACATTGTCCGCGTCGGAAAAATGGACCGTCGTATGCTTCCTGATATAGAGCAACTGTATCGCGATGAAAAATTGAAGAATATGGCTGTCATCCTTAACGGAGTAGGCTCCGGCATTGGTTACGGTTACGGCTACGGATATGGTTACGGCTATGGTTATGGGAATGACCCCAAAAAGATATAAAGTTTACAAATGAGCTTGCTAAGCTTTTTCGGTTCGAAGAAATCCTATATCACTTCCGGATTGTTGGATGACATGACTGATATACATTGTCATATACTTCCGGATGTGGATGATGGTGTGAGTGAATATGAAGAAGCAGTCGATTCTTTGCATTGGCTTAAAAGCAAAGGGGTAAGTCGCATGTATCTGACACCCCATGTGATGTCGGATTTTTCGGAAAATACATCCGGATATCTGTCGGAGAAATTCGATTTTTTTGTAAAACGACTGGAAAATGACGGGATAGGAGATATCCCGGATTTAAGATTGGGAGCCGAGTATATGCTGGAAGCAGCTTTTGAAAAACAGAAAGCAGAAGGATTGCTTACCTATGCAGATCACCATGTATTAATAGAAACGTCTTATATAATGCCTCCCGTAGGCTTTTTGAGCTTACTCGAAGAATTGATGGAGAGTGGTTATTCTCCGGTACTGGCTCATCCCGAACGTTATACTTATATGGATATGGATGACTATAAGGCACTGAAAGGGCAGGGAATAAAATTTCAACTTAATTTTTTATCCATGACCGGAGCATATGGTCCCTTTGCCAGAAAAAAAGCCATACAGCTTTTAAAGGAAGATTTTTATGATTATACCGGGTCGGATTTCCATTACCTGGCCCGTCATAAAGATGCTTTTTCGGCAGAAATGCTTACCCCCAAACAAATATCCCGGCTACAGATCCTTTTTCGCAATAACAGGAAATTATGGGAGACGGATGAGTAACTACTCCGGCTTGGGATTGAATTCGGGCAGATCTTTAAATATACGATAAAGGATCGTACTGTTCGGAAAAAAAATCACCCAACATGTAATAAGCATAATTACCAGATCGATGATGACCGACCGGTTGTGAAAATACCATATTTCCAATTCTCCTTTGGCAGGCAGGATCTGCTCGTTATAAAATCCGGCGGGATCCGTAGCCTTCGAGATGTAATATTCTTCATTGCGGAAAACAATAGAACCAACACCTGATAGTCCGGGGCGAAGTTGCGAAATACATTTCCGGACTTCTCCGGAATATGCATTATAGGTATCCTCAGTTAACGGACGTGGCCCGATAAAGCTCATATCCCCCTTCAGTATATTGACCAACTGCGGTAGTTCGTTTATTTTTGTTTTGCGCAGAAAACGTCCTACCGGCAATACCCGGTTGTCGTGTTGCAGGGTAATCGTGCCGGTGCCGATATGAGGGCTGTTTTTTAACATGGTAGCAAACTTCCAGATCATAAAGGGATTACCTTTTTTACCGATCCGTTTCTGAAAATAAAAGATCTCATGTTCTCCGGTAAATAACAAAATGATACACACCGGTATTAAAACCGGTGAAAGCAATACCAGAAAAAACAAGGATAATATGATATCCGATATACGTTTTATAAAATTATATGCCAACATTAGATTTACATTTTTTGATCTAAATTCTTTCCTTTCTCAATATGTGAAAAGCTTGGTATAAATGATTTAAGTAACAAAACAATATCATTCTTTGACACATCGGAATTATAGAATAATGCGGTCAATGACGAAAGAAATTTTTCCATTTCAGCCGGAGACTTACAGGGGTATTCTTCTATTACTCCCAGCGATTCGAAACGATTCAGATTCACCGGCTCATCCTGCATGTAAAATTCTTCTGTTTCTTTTTCTCCCGTTGTATCTGAATGAAAATAATAGACAGGATATTCCTTTGAGCCGGCTTTTATTTCTGCGGCAAAACTTTTTGCTTCTTCTTCGCTGCTACAGCGGTATGGAGTATACCCGAGCGACTTTACAAACGCATCAGCAATTGTCGAAAAAGCCATCATCTGCGATTTTTCCAGCTTAGGGAAAAAGATCTCACGACTGTTTCCGAGGATATTCGCCATAAAGCATATTTGCCCACTCTCTTCCGGCGAAACAAAATAACGCCGTACGTCTTCCGGCGCGCTGAGTGGCTGACGTTTCATCATGCGTTCCACAAATCCTGCCAGTAACGAACCATTGGAAAACGCAACATTTGCAAACCTTGCCGTCGATACCTTAAATTGCGCTGAGTAAGTCATGATCATTTCTTCCATCACCTTCTTACTGCAGCCCATGATATTTACGGGATTTGCAGCTTTATCTGTTGATACGCAAAAGAAGCGGCGTGGAGGATACAAAGTGAGCAGATCCATCAGATATCTGGCTTTCAACACATTGTTTTCAAGTAATGCTTTGACTGAAAATACATCCTTTTCACTGCGTACATGTTTATGTGCGGAAAAGTTTGCAACGATATCAAAGCCTTTTTCTTTCCGGAAGAGTTGTTCAAATACGGGGTTTGCAAAATTAACCGGGTAGGTGAGGTATTCATCTGGAACAAATAGTCCGTGAGTTGAACGTAAATCACGCGTCAGTTCGGTCAGTCCGTTTTCCGAAATATCCACCACGACTAATTTCCGGGGCTTATACCTGAGCAGGGTTCTTATGTAAGAAGAACCGATAGAGCCGGCTCCACCTATGACAAGAACGGAACTGCCGGTAATTTCATCGGAAAACCGGCTTTTATTCTCCTCCATGTCATGGATAAACAGACTTTGTTGTCTGCAAGTAATATTATCAGCTATGAATTTTGAAATATCAATCATAAAAACAAATAGATATCAACCGTCAGGTTACTGCGGCAATAATACAGGAAATCACATAATTAATCTGATAGTCCGTAAGGATCGTACCGGAGGGCAGACACAATCCGTCTGCGAATAACTGTTCACTGGTGCCGTCCCCGTAAAACGGGCAATCACTAAAGACCGGTTGCAGATGCATCGGTTTCCACAGCGGGCGCGTTTCGATATTGGCGCTTTCACAAATCAATCGTATTTCCTCCCGTGTAACACCGTTTGTCTTCGCCGGATCAACAAGTATGGAGGAAAGCCAGTAGTTGGAATAAAAATCTCCGGAAGGTTCTGTCTGGAAACGGATGCCTTTTATAGCATGTAAGGTGTCACGATATCTTTTGTTAATTTCCCGCCTGCGTCTGACACGCCCGGGTAATACCTCCATCTGTCCGCGTCCTATAGCGGCGCAAATGTTACTCATCCGGTAATTATATCCTATTTCCGAATGTTGATAATGAGGAGCCTGATCACGCGCCTGAGTAGCATAAAACATCACTTTACGGGCATCTTCTTCTGTCGGGCAAACCAATGCGCCTCCTCCGGATGTTGTGATGATCTTGTTTCCGTTGAACGACAAAGCGGCAAACTTACCGAATGTGCCGCACTTTTGTCTTTTGAATGTCGAACCCAGCGCCTCTGCCGCATCTTCGAGTACAGGGATTTCATATTGATCGGCAACAGCCATTATTTCATCCATTTTTGCCGGCATGCCGTACAGGTGAACCGGAATAATCGCTTTCGGCTTTTTACCTGTTTTCTTGATCCGGTCTTTGATCGCCTCTTCCAGAAATTGGGGAGACATGTTCCATGTATCCGGTTCGCTGTCTACAAAAACCGGATTGGCGCCAAGATACTTTACCGGATTGGCGGATGCCGCAAAGGTAAACGACTGGCAAATCACGTCATCTCCATGTCCGACACCAAGCATCACCAGTCCCAGATGTATGGCTGCTGTTCCTGAAGATAAAGCAACAACATGGATCCGATTTTCTGTTGTTGACTCATCCTGTGTTGTTAAATAACCTTCCAGATCTTTTTCGAAGCCATTCACGTCGGGACCAAGTGGAACCACCCAGTTTTTTTCAATCGCATCGTGAACAAATTTCTGCTCATTTCCTCCCATATGAGGAAGAGAGAGCATCACCCTTTCATTCATTTCCGATTCTGTATTTTATTTAAAATAACATGCAGGCTTTTCATTTCCACGATATCTTCCGGCTCGAAAGAAATATCGAATTCTTCTTCTATCTCTACGATCAGATTCAAGTGTTTAAGCGAATCCCAGGCTGTACAGTTCTGCTGGGATATATCATCCGGTACATGCTGAATATCAAGGACTCTTTTAAATATATTTTTTACCTGTTCTCTCATATTTCCTTTATTTTATATAATTCTGACTTCTCATACGTATATTCTTCCAGAGAAAAAATGTATTTTTTCCCTGTCTCTGATTTTTCTGTCATCGTAAAACCCAGCTTTTCATAGAAATCTCTCGCCGGAGCATTTTTTAAGGTTTTTATATAATTAGAATGAACATCTGCCATACAACTGCTTTTTAATTTATACAAT
The DNA here is from genome assembly GCA_031285685.1 of Tannerella sp. GTDB lineage: Bacteria > Bacteroidota > Bacteroidia > Bacteroidales > Tannerellaceae > Tannerella. The sequence goes on along the minus strand of JAITVS010000402.1, from coordinate 16,859 downwards.
ACATATTTTGCAAATTCATATTCTATATCTTTGCCGAGAATCCGGCAACTCAGTAAGAATGTATCTATTTCGGCTGTTTTATCTTTTATATTTACAATGATTAATCCGGTTAATCCGTAATCTCCGAATTTATCCTTTACCCGCATTCCATATATAGAGGCGCCTTCCGATTCGAGCGACCGCAAATCCGTTTCAACATAACGTTTGGCGGTAAGATTGAACTGGTTTGTTTTTTGCGTCAGTTGGGCGAGTCTTGCGATATTGGAACCGGATAACGGTTCAAAAGACAACTCAATTTCCAGGCTTTTTATATAATCATTCAGATCGGAAAAACGTTCCTTCAGTTGCGATCTGGAAGCATTTTCCCTGTATTGCCGGTTTTTTAACCTGTCATCATCAGTTAAAGCGTAAATACTGAAATAGTGATCGGCCAGACTTTGCGCAAACAGGGGATACCGGTAGGGCTGTCCGGGAAAGTCGGGGACTTCAACCAATGGGATCATCTGTTTGACCAGTTCTCTTTCTGCCGGATTATCATCGATGAAAACAAGACTGTCCAGACCGATATTGAGTTCTTCCGCGATTTCCTTTATATTATCGGCCTTATTATTCCAATTGATGCGATGTGTCACAAAATGCTCCTTTTTCAGGATCATATACGGATTTTGTTCCAATGCATCCAGCACCTCCTGTTCATTATTCTTACTACAGACCGTTAAAAGGACTCCTTTTTCATGAAGATCCAAAAGAAAACGCTGGAAAAAGGAATATGCACTGCCGGGATACGTTTCGCCCAACTGTATACCGTTAACACCATCTTCTCCCAATATGCCGCCCCATAATGTATTGTCGAGATCCAGTACAATGCATTTTTTACGTTTGAGCTCAATCGACCGGATCTGATTCGAAAACCAGTCTCTAAATAACGGTGCAAGCTTCGGATTCAGCGGTATTTGGGATAGATAATAAAATCTCCAGTCAATAAGTTCGTCTGTGTTTGTTTGGGCATAAAAATCAGAGATATTCAGAACCCTGACATGAGGATATCCGGAACTTATCTCCTGTAAGGCGGCATTATAGTCACTTACAGTTTTATCCGGTAAAGAATCGCCGGTTTCAATACAGACCTTGTAAATAAGCTGCATAGAAAATACCAGAAATAATTTATCCGGCTTTACGCGGGATAACACGATCCTTAACTGATCAAGATATGAACGGATCTCCCGGCTTAACAGCTGATTATCCGTTTTATAATCCGGCAGATAAAACCATACATATCTGTCCGCCTCTTCAATGACGGAGATATCCCCGTATCCGGAAAAAGTAGTCCCGGCCGCATCAAAAAAAGGCTCTATCGTATGATTTCTGAAAATGAAATACTTCATTTCTGTAAAATTTCAATTAATCCGACATCCGCATTATATAAAAAGCAAATCAGCCTGTTATCAAGAGCGATTGCCTGAACAGGTCTGGACAACGGGATAAAATGTTTTTTTTTAAGTTCACAGATACCGGCCTCTATGTCATCAACCTCATAACACAAATGATAAGGACCGGCCCCCGATTTAGACAAAATCCGGGACACCGGCGAATTCTCCCCGGCCGGCTCCAGAAGCTCAATCCTGGGCATACCGTCCTTTGTTAAAAAAGATATCTTTACGTTCTGAACCGGATCTGTCACTTTTTCAGTCATCGAAAACCCGGTATCCAGATAATATTCAGCCGTTTTATCAATATCTGTAGTCGCAATGCCGATATGGTGAAATTTAAAATCGGGTAACATAACTTAATAATTAGTCGGTATACTTATTTTTATAATTATCAGATTATAATTCATAGATAAGATTGATCTCGTCGTACGAATCAATGAAATAAATATGTTTATGATCATGAATATTACGCTGCTTATGTATATTTCCCCCATTGTCTATCAGGCAGAAAGACGTCCAGCCTGATTTTACGGGGATGATGAAATCTTTGTTCAGATTATCTCCGAAAAAGAAAAAATGAGTGTCCGGATATTTATCCGGAAAAAAATTATAATTTTTCTCATCCGGTTTTTCCGAACCGAATTCCTCCGAAATGATAATATCCTTAAAACAGTCCTCTATCTTCAGCGCTTTCAATTTGTTCCGTTGTGTGATGCTGCGTCCGTCGGTGATCAAGCCCATCGGGACATTATATTCCTGCAATCGCCGGATAAAAACCGAAGCATCCCTTCTTAACCGGATATCCGGAAAATGCAGTCTGTAAACAGACAGTAATTTGTCGACGGTAATAGTTGCATCCCCGTATTCTTCCACAACAGAGGAAAAGGCGTGTATCCCATTTTTATACCAATCGATCATCTGGTCGTACAAATCTTTCCGTATGACCGGCTGTAAGTAGTTAGCCACTTCCCTGTAGCCGGATTTCAGAAAATCCGCTTCGGGATAAAGAGTATCATCCAGGTCAAAAATGAAAAAACTTCTGCTATTAATTCTTATATCCATGAACGATGATTTCACTGTCATATCTTAACATCAGCAGGTTATCTTCCCATGCATCGGAATATGAAATTTCTTCATGGAAAAAATATTCCCGGATCAGCCATCCCGGATAATTCCCTTTTGCTTCATAGCTTAAGGGAAATCCTCCTCCGAAGCGGGGATTTATTTCAATACCGATCATCTTACCGGTCTGTTCCGAATAAAACAATTGCAAAGTAATACACCCGACAGCGCCCTCTACATAGGATAGTTTGTCTTTCACAAAATCCATAATTTCATTTTTACACGTAACGCCCTTCAGAATTTCTCCCGCCCTTACGGCAATCCTTTTTCTCGGAATAACAGATTTGATATGATGATCTTTCCCATAATACAGATCGACGGTATATTCATCATAGATCTCTCTGTCAATATATTCCATAAACATGAACTTTTCATTATTCAGGTGTATACCGGAAAGCTCTTCCTTTTTCCGGATGACATAAATATCCGTGCTGCAACTTCCGTCATAAGGCTTAATAAAAAGTGGAAAATGCGGGTTGTTCTTATCAATAAGCTCGGGTGTGTCAATCCCTCTCTCTTTGAAAAAAAGATGGGTTTTTCTTTTATCCCTGCATATTTTTACAAAATCAACGGAAGAAATGATGATATCAATGTCATTGTCTTTGAACAACGATTTGTTTTCCGCAAGAAGCAGCAATTCCGTATCAATGGTCGGGATAACCATTTTTACCTTGTTTTCTATACACAAAGCTAGCAATATATCGATATAGTCCGGATCCCGGAACCTCCCGACTTTAAAAGCGTTGTCGGATACGACGCAGGCCGAACAGAGATCCGGTTTCAGATCCGTCGTAAAAACCCGGCCGTCTATTTGGCAGTACCCAAGCTCTTTTTGAAAAGCTCTCACTAAGGAAACTCTTTGTCCTGCCGAAGTAATAATAATATTCATTTCCTGTTCATTTTTGCCTGCCGGATGGATCATTCCCGGTATATTCCTCCAGCAATGCATTCCATACCATTTTTTGTTCAAACCTTCTGCAGGCTGATTCCCTGGTGTTATTTTTCAGGGTGTGTCTCAATTGTTCATTGTTATACATAAGTTCCATTTTTTCCAAGAGAGATTCCTTGTCTTTCGGTTTTACCAATAATCCGTTTTCACCCTCTATAACCACATTGTTACACCCGATGATATCCGACGCGATAGTCGGCACACCCATAGCTGCCGCTTCCAGTAAGACCATGCCGAATCCTTCCCGGTAGGTGGGTAACACCAGGGTGTCCGATAGGGCTAAATAAGGACGGATATCCTTTTGCAATCCGAAATAATGTATGGATTTATTTTCCTTTATAATTATTTCCGATGCCGGAGATATCGGATCCTGCTTTTCCGCTTCTCCGACAAAGAACAGTTTGATATCCGGATACTTCCGGCTCATTTTATCAAAAGCGTACAACAGTTCATCCACACCCTTTTCTTTCACAATGCGTCCTACAAAGATAAAAACGAAATCATGATCCGATAAATTGTATTGTTGCCTCAATGAATATTCCGAATAATGTTTTTTGTCGAAAAAATTAAAATCGAGACCATTCGAACTTCCATGGAGTACCACTTTCGCTTTATCCGTAATACGATCTTCAACCAATGTTTTCCGTACACCTTCACTGACACATAAGACGGTGGTAGCACATTTACAGGATACTCTTTCCATACTCATCAGTACTTTCCGGAAAATTCCGGAGGTACCCTGATACCTTAACCCATGGCACATATAGATCCTTACCGGAACCCCTGTCAGATAAGCGGCAATCAGGGACAGAAAACTACCTTTCGGAGTATTTCCATGAACAATATCCGGCTTCAGTTTTTTGAATACCCGGATGAACCGGAGCAATAAAAAAATATCATGCAGCGGAGCAACAGGACGCTTCATCGGGATTCCGACCGTTTTTATGTTTTCCGATTGACCGACTTTATCAAGCTCGTTTACCTGTGAAGAGATAGCGCATATATCGAAATATTCGCTTAAATAACTCAACTGTCCTTTAAAGAAAATAAAAGATTCGGGAACAGTCGTTACAAAAACCATTTTTTTCTTTTTATGCTGCATTTTCATAGACCGGATTTCCCCTGGTTGATAATATGACCTGTAACAAAAGACCTGTGATATTCCAATTCGTCGTCATTAGGTTTCCTTCCCAACCGTCTCAGATAAAGTTGTTCCCGTTTGAAAAAAAACAGGATATTAATGATTATTTTCTTGAAAAAATTTGTCGTCTTTAATTTCAGGAAATGTTTTCCGGATACGGGTAATTTGCTCATTGTTAATTCAGTGAACGACAATGAGTCCAGATACTTCTTCCGCGAAAAAGATTCTTCCCGGCGGTATAAATAGCTTATTCTGGGAATATATACATAAGACTTTCCATGCAGAAATCTTATCAGAAAATCCTGATCTTCTCCCAATAAAACGGTTTCATCAAATGTGACATCTCCCGTATCGGACACTCTGATAATGGCTCCGTTATGGGAAACGCTGACAAATTCTTCATACCGGTCATACCGCAGTTCTTTCTCTGTCGAAAATAGTTCCTGTACGCCGCTCAGATTCAGATCTGCATCCGTATATCCCAACGAAGAAGCCGCCAGCGATATCTTTTTGTTCGATTCCATATATTCGTACTGCCAGGCCAGCTTATCCGGATAATAAAAATCATCCGCATCCAGTATGCACATATACGGGATATTTAATTCCTTTATCTTTGAAAGCGCAATTTTCCGGGCATATCCACGTCCTCTGTTCTTTTCAAGATGGATGATATAAAACCGGTTATCATTTATTCTTTTTATCTCGTCGATTGTTCCGTCCGTTGATCCGTCATTGACTATAATGCACAACCAGGGTGTGAATGTTTGTTCGATAAGTGACATTAACGATGCACAAATGGTCTTTTCTCCATTATACACAGGCATCACAACCCCTATTTTTGCCATAGAATGATCCATTATTTAAATAACACGTCAATTGATAAATTGAAAAAGGCAATCAGTGAAATAATCAATCCGATCTGTATATTTTTAAAAGACCCGGAATCGGATTTGATCACCGGATATAATAAAATAAAAGGTATCAGGAACCAGCTTAAATAAGCGAAACGATCCGTATACGGAACCCTTATCATCAGTAACCAGACCGCATTTACTCCGACATATGTATTGAATATCTGGCGGTAAAAGGGATCGTCAAATCCTTTATCGGCCATGTAATACAATCCGTAGATAATGTGTAACACAGAGTAAATGACAAAATCCCATCTGAATCCGACTTTATAATCAGGAGCCACCGGTCCGGAAATATAGGATATGATACGGGAATCCACATCATCAAAAGTCTCCTGAATAAAAAAACCGACACCCGGAATATCAACATAGGAGATAAAAAATACAAGTATCCATATAAGCAAATAGAACCGGGCGTGCCTGATATAAAATGCGGAGAAAAATACAGCGGCAGGTATCAACATGGATTTATGAAACATTGCTGCAATGAGAACAAAGATAAAAAACAGGATCCTTTTATCTTTCAGGGCAAAGGCCGTTAACAGGAAACTCAATGCAATACCCGATCGGATTGTATTCGTACCGTAACTGTAAAAACCGAAAGATGCGCAACAAGCCACTAAAAAATAAAAAAAATAATTGGGGGGGATATATTTTTTTATAAAAACACAATACCCACTGATATAAATACAGGCTGTAATAAAGAAAAACAGCAGTTCATTCGATGTGAATTCCCGGATGAATTCCACATATAAAGGCCATCCTATATCCGTAAAAGTTACCTGGTCATCCAGGAAAAACAAAAAGAATATCCGGTAATTTTCCTTATCCGAAGGCAATTCGATCGGAGAATAAGCAAAATACAGCGCCAACAGAAAGAGAAGAAGCAGCGACAAAAGCACAGGATGAGTAAGATAATACTTTTCATTATACTTTGTTTTTAACAACGCCTGTGAAAATAATAAAAGAGTGATAGCAAAGAATGATATGATATAAATCTGGCCGTATAACAGTGCACTCATTATTTTCCTTTTCGCGGATTTAACAATTTTACCGTACGGATCAGTACGGATGTAATTGCCGATTTCATGATATTACAGGAATACTGAAAGGGGGTGATTATTTGATTTTTCAGTAATATCCGGTTGAGCTCTTTCAGATGCAGATACCTGTTAACCACACTGTATCCGTTTGCGGCCACGACTGATACCGGCATATCCAGGTACAGATAGCGGGCTCCCTTTCTGTGTAATTTAAAAAACAGATCCTTATCTGCACATATCCTGTAATTAGTATCAAACCTGTATTCTTTCATTAAAGAGGTCCTGACAAAAGCCGACTGATGGCAAAATGGCATCGGTTCGTTTTTTTTGCTTGCAATACGGGCCCTGACAAGCTTTAGCTTCCAGGCAAATTGAACACAAGTATCCCCATACAGAATGTCCTCATTATATTCTTTGGAAAATATCTTTTCCAGAATTTCCGGATCAAGGAAAACATCTCCTGAATTCAGGAAACAGATAAATTCACCGGAGGCCTCACGGATCCCTTTGTTCATCGCATCATATATTCCCCTATCGGAACTGCTTTCCCAATACCGGATATTCTCTTCGTACTTTCTGATTATATCCGGTGTGCCGTCCGTACTTTTCCCGTCTATTATGATGTATTCGACAGACGGATAGGTCTGATTGATCACCGAACAGATTGTCTCTTCAACAGACTTTTCTGCGTTATAAACCACCGTTATAACCGATATTTTAGGCGTATCCGTCATTCTTATCTTATAGCTGTTCGATTCTTCCGAAAAATCATTTACTCCAAATACCTTTTGCTGTCTTATTTAAAATTTTTTTTGTCTGAAAAGGCATCAATATTGTCGGCAACAAACTGAATAATATCATGGATATGACAACTCCGTTAACTCCGAACAGCTTTCCTAAATACAGAGCAAGCGGAATATTAAACAAAATGCCGAATAAGGACAAATATAATTGTAACTTTATTTTTCCAATGCCATTGACAATGATAGAATGAATGGAATTCCAGACATTCAGGGCCATATAAATTGCCAATATAACAGACAGGGAGAAGGGCACTTTCACTTTGTTCCCGAGCCAAAGATCATACACAAAAGGAGATAATAATAACATCAATAATAAAACAAACATACTTACGGCATATAGTTTCAACAATTTCACATAGATGGAGTTCATCCATCCATAATCTTTTTGAGTATATGCATCTGTAAATGCAGCCCAGATAGGAGATAATATGATATTAAAAACCATCAGGGAAATACTGAAATATTTAAATGCCACATTATAAACCGTAACGGATTCGGGTCCCGCTACTCTTGAAATAATGATATTGGTGGTTTGATATAAAACTAATACTGCAATTTGGATGATGAAAAACTTTCCCCCCAAAGTCATGATATCTTTCGCAAATTCCATTTTGACATAATCTAAACCGGGAGAGATCTCTTTGTATTTTTTTTTATAAAACAGGAACGTCACAATCAGAAGAACAATCACGGGAGAAGCGCTTAGTGCTAAAGCCAAATAAGTTAATGACGGAAAAGTGCATTTTGTCAATATGAAAATTAATAATAAAGATAACACCTGACCCAAATTATCAATAAGAGACGACAAGGCATTTTTCTGGTCTGCGATGATAACAGTTGTGATTGTTTTGAGAACCATCTGCACTATAAAAAAAACTAATACAATCCGGATGACGTCAATTAACTGCTCATTTAATTGTGATGAAACATTCAAAATAGCGGACCAGTTTATTGCAGGTATAATGAAAAAAAGAACGGCTCCAACCGGTATAAATAAAAGTAACGTAAAAAAGTAAGTTGTACTGACATATATCTTACCGGACTTTAAATCATTGGATGAAATTGCAGCTGCCAGCTTATTCTTCAAACCATTGGTAAAGCCGACATCAAAAATACCGATCCAACCGATTATTGAAGATAATGTCAACCAAACGCCATATAATTCGCTACTTATATACCCAATCGTAAGTGGGACAAGAAGCAAAGATGTTCCTATTGAAATAATTCTTACCCCCAACGAACCTATGACATTCTTTTTTATAATGGCGGTCCTGTAATGTGAAGAGGAAAATAGGTTCATTTCAATATCCTCTTATTTTTCGACAAATACCGATGACGTTAATTCCGGAGTAAAATGTGAAATAAAACACAAAATAATAGATCCATTTAGGTCCATGGTGTATGAATAAATTTCTGAAGATTTTTTCGTAAAAAGCTTTCCTGATTTTTCTGTCTTTTACAGACGAGAGCTTTTCAATAAAAATTGCATGCGAAAAATTTCTTGCTAATAGTCCGGATAACTCATTCAGCTGTTTTCTAGTTAGTTTTATGCTTTGACTTATATCGGTAACAGAAGACAATCCCAGTAAAGTCGGCGTATAGTCCCACCCGGAACCAGGAACAGGAGGTATATACTTCACGATCGCTTCCGGACAAAACTTCATTTTTACCTTTTTATCAGCTAAGCCTGCTATAACAGGCATTACATGAGGAATATTAGTGTATGAGTAAATGTTTGCATATCCTAAATACGGATTTAACAACTCCAGATTAAAGACATTATTTGATATAAAAATCATATTTCCGGAAGTATGTCCTCCGTTTTTGTAGTATTTTATATATTCATCGATGCTTGAAATTACTTTTTCCTCTTCAGGTATAGATTCTCCACATATTGAGTATTTAAAAACAGCTGTGTCAGGATATTGCTCTATATTGTGCAGAATCGTTTCAAGTGAAATGAGTGTCGTTTCATCATCGTCTGATAATAACCACATCCATTTTGTTTTACTATAAAGAAAGGATGTTGAAATATTACCGATAGCGCCAATGTTGTAAGGTCTTTTAGTTATTTCCGTTTTTAATAATTCCGGTTCGGAAAAAGTATTTTTCAGCTCGGATGAAATGTCATAATCAGAATTATTATCCAGGATAATTATATTAATCTGATGATATTGAGATTGTTTAAAGATACTTTTTAATTGATTGATCAACCGATCTTTTCTATTGTATGTTGGAATAATTACCGAGAGTCCGTTTTCCAATATTTTCTTGCTATTAACCATTTCAATCAAGTGTTTTATCGTACGATAAAGGATTCTTTCGTTCTATTTGAATAATTGTACTTTCTTAATTTTCAGCAACATACAATCCATTTACATATATAAAAAAACACGTCAATCCCATATTTTTTTATGAGACAAACTTTTCCCCGCTTTACTATTCTGCAAAAGTAAGACCTTTTTTGGAATCGTGAAATTTTTTAAGACACAGAACCCTTTATTTAATACAAATTAAATAATCATCAACTCTCTTTATTCATCCCGTTTTTTCTAATAAAGATCATCCTGAATATGAACAGAAGGAAAAAAGGCCGTTCATACCGAACCGCCCTCTCATAAAACTATACTGTATTGACAGATCATAGCCATTTTATATAAAAATGCGCATTATCTTTCAGAGGCCAGTTTTATCAGCATTTCTTTCAGATACGACGGATTGTAATAACGCTGGCTGCGGTTTTCGTCGGGACGCGTCTCGTAAGAACGTCCCAGATGCCTCGCAAAATATTCATTTCCGCTCTGAGCCTCATATTCCCAATCAAAATACTCCGGCAGACCCAACCGTACGGCACGACGTTTCATGCGCTTTTTCCCGGGAAAAGGAACCGCCAGATGAAAACCGCCGTTCGGTTCGCCTCCCGAAAGCATACCGTAAAGTCCGACCGATACTTCACCGAAGTGGCGTGTACAATCCAGTCTGACGCCATAATCGCCATAGATGTAACGCTGTCCCGTCAGGTCAAACTGAAGGTTATAAAACGGCTCATTGTAACGAAACGTGACAGCGCCCGAAAACCTTCTCCATTCCGATAATTCCCATTTGCCGGAATAGAATGTGGACGAACCCGTAAGTCCCCCGTTAATGCCGACTTCCCAACGGTCATGGGCCGGTATATACCGGAATGACAGATCGGCGCCCATACGGCTTGCATTGAAGTTTCCGATATTGAAAGCCATAAACACATTCTTCGGGAAGCGGTATTCCTGCCGGAACAACAGCATACCCGGACGAACATAATCCATTTCACCCGTCATATTGTTCCATATGGGAAATATGACCTGTCCCGTAAAAGAAGCTCCTTTCCACAAACCAACCTCCACAGCCGGGGCAATATTGAAGATCACTCCGTATAACTTATCCATCCATGAGTTGTTCAGTGTAATCTGCGGATAAAGTACCAGATCGATTTTCCCGGCGGAATGGTTCTCCCGTTTAATTCCTTTGAATACCGGTCCGTACTCATCCGTATCATAGCTGATCCGGACGGAAGACATCAGTTCCGCCAGAGAGAGAGTTTTATTCAGATATGCGACTACCTGGTCTTCCTGTAATACCAGTGCAACCTGCGGTATGCAGTCTTCCTGCAACAGAAGATGAATACTTTTATCCGTCTTCAGTTCATCCAGCAGCAAACGGAACACTTCAAACGCACCACGGACCGGGCCCCGGTATATGTTATCACTGTAATTGATATACAACGCATCCCCGTCGCACATAACGGCGACATCTTCAAAACCTGTTTGTACCAGCAAATTACTGACATCGCCGGTCATATCCACGGCTACCTGACCCGAGACCTTTACCGGAACAAACTGCCACAGGAATAGGAATATCAAATAGACATTACGCCGTAACACCATTACACACTATTTATTCAGTAATTGAAACTCATACCGCAAACCACACGATACCGCCTTAAAATCATAAGCAAACACATGTACGGACAGATGATTGAACCACCGGGCCGTCACTCCGACATTTACGTTATTGGAATCATATTCGGCTATAACAGACACCGGCTTCAGGAATGAGGGAGTAAACCGGATGCCTCCGAAAATACCTTTGTACAGTGAATTCTTCGAAAACAGATAGCTACCGGCCGTTATTCCCAGCACATTCCCTCCGAACGGGATATTTTTGGTGGCAACAACGTATACGGAAGAGAAATAACGGTTTCCATTCGTTTCTTTGAATGTATTTATTTCATTGGTCGTAAACGCGTCATTGGAACCCACCACCACCGAGGGAAGAAAACGTCTTTCTTTCAGCGGACGCAGGCGGATGGACACCGAACGGTCCTGTTGCCATTTATTTCCCGCTTTATATTCGCCTTTGAACAATGTACAACGATATGCCACTTCCACAAACGGGAGAAAAGTGATATTCAGAAAATAGTTTCCGCTGTTATAATCCCACATGTCCGGCATCATCTCTTCCGGAAGGAAATTTCCTCCAGCCATAAACAGGCCATCCGGTTGCATATCGGCGCTTGGGGTATTCAATAACCCGGTCATACCTAATGAGTACTGAGCGGAAACAGGGATAATACATGATACGAAGATCAGTATTACCCCTGCTGTTTTAGTTAAAAGACGATTTTTCGTCACCCTGTATTAACTGCCGGAACCTCCGGAGTGATCGGTATGAGTACCTCCGTATTGATAAACTGTATTCACCTGGGTTCCCATATATCTTTTTGCTGATACGTCAAACCATTCCAGACCTCCGTCTACAAAGATAAGAGGAAATGAGAACGTATCCGTTTCAATCTGAGCCAGAAACTCAACCGTCAGTTTCGTATCCCCACTTATATTAAACGGTATTGTCAGGTTCAAATTCCCTGTACCCGGTGCCGAGCCCATCAGAGAGGATACAACTTTTGTAATATTTGCGGCCAGCGCATCAACCGTAGCATCTGTCAGTGACGGGTATTTGGATTTCAGGGCGCCTTTCACATCACCGTTCATTTCCCAGCCATATTTCTGAGCAACGGTCACGGATTCGGATTTTGCAGAAGAATTTCCCAGATTATCAATCACTTTTGAACTCAATGATTCCGTGCTTGTTCCTCCTGCCGTGGCATTTATATTTATGGCAAAAATATGGTCAGAAAAGCCAGCCAATGTAGCTTTATAATAGTTATTTTCATTATCATAAGTAACATTATCCAATTCTCTTCTGATACCATCCGTTTCTACTACATGTTTCATATTGCCGAAATGAACATCTTTACCCATCGGATTTTTCAATGTAAGTGTTACCGGTTTACCAAACACCAGACCGTCCGGATCCATATTCAACGCCATTAAACCTGCAGAAATGACACCTGTTGTTATTTTATTTGCACCCGGTATAAATGGTGTCATTGTAATGTCTGTATTTTTATCCACGGCTCCGGCCGGAATTAACAGGTCGATCCCTTCTTCATCATCAGAAATGTCGGTATCTTCATTTGGTTTCACAGTCACCGGATTTCTCTTTTTAGTCAGTTCCTGCTTGATCAGAACGCTTGCTTTGTTTTTTGCATCGGACTTGATCGTTACTTCGGAAGTAACCGTTACATACCCGTCTTTGGAAAAAGTAACCGGATAATCTCCTTTTCCGGACAGTTCCAGTTCAAATGTTCCGTCCGCACCTGTGGTAGCTTCTGCTGCCGTCGTGTTGACTTTTACTCCTTCGAGCGGTTTTCCGTTGTTCAATACTTCTCCGGCAATATAATACGCCACATTGTCCGTAACAATTTCAGGATCCGGATCATCATCGCTATTGCATGAAGTCAATCCGAGACCAACACCCAGAGTCATAATAAACAGACAACCCAATAAAAATAAATTTCGTTTCATAATTTATAAATTTTAATTATCAAATTATATATACATATCAATAAAGACGCTTAATAAAAACCATTTACTATCAAAATATAAAAGAGACACAAAGATAATTATTATTTTAAAAACAGCATTTTATTTCTTCCTTTTTATTTGTCTCTTATTTTAAAAATGAAACTATTTTTTCACAGGCTTTTCCGTCACCATAAGGATTGACCGCCTTACTCATGCTACTATAATAATTTTCATCATCCAGGAGCCTGGATACTTCATTTACAATTTTGTCGAAATCCGTACCGACTAATTTCACCGTACCGGCCTCCAATGCCTCCGGTCGCTCTGTCGTATCGCGCATCACAAGAACAGGTTTCCCTAAACCGGGAGCTTCTTCCTGTATTCCGCCACTGTCTGTTAAAACGATATCGCTTTTTTCCATCAGGTAAACAAAATCCAGGTATTCCAGAGGTTCAATAAAAAACAGGTTCGACTGCTGATCGTTCATATTTTCTCCGAATACTTCTACAATTGGTTTTCGTACATTCGGATTCAAATGCATCGGATAAACAAAGTCTACCTGCTTATATTTCTCATTTAAAGCTTTGATTGCCCTGCACATATGAATAAACCCTTCTCCGAAGTTTTCACGGCGATGGCCTGTTATTAACACCAGACGACGATTCTTCTCATTCAGCCGGTTTGTGTCATAACCGGATTCTTTTAGTTCCGATTTCAGCGATGATTGCAAATCTTTATCATTTTTTATTTTGTCAACCACCCAATGCAAAGCATCTATCACTGTATTGCCGGTTACAACGATTTTATCTTCCGGAATATTTTCTTTCAGCAAATTTTCCCGGCTTAGCAGGGTAGGGGCAAAGTGATAAGTGGCTATTCGTCCCGTTAATTGCCGGTTGATTTCTTCCGGCCACGGACTATAGATATTATGCGTCCGCAACCCGGCTTCCACATGTCCGACCGGAATCTGTTGATAAAAAGCCGCTAAGGCAGCCGCTGTAGAAGTCGTCGTATCGCCATGCACCAATACCACATCCGGCCGTGTTTCTTTCAAAACGTCCCGCATCCCGGTCAAAACACATGATGTCACATCATACAGATCCTGTCCCTGCTTCATAATATTCAGGTCATAATCCGGCACAATGTCAAACAGATGTAGTACCTGATCCAGCATCTCACGGTGTTGTCCGGTCACACAGACTTTCGTATCAAAGTCATCCGGATATTTCTGAAATTCCTTCACTAACGGAGCCATTTTTATAGCCTCCGGCCGTGTACCAAATACTAAAAGAACTTTTTTCATAATTATATAGTTGTTTTAAAATCTGAAGCATATCTCCTGTCAGTTTTTCATATATACCGCCATAAATAAATAAATTTCTGGTATCTTTATTTTTTATCATATGATTTTTTTTCTTTCTACTTGGTTATTGAGACAATAGGCTAATCCCATTGTTTCAAATATGACTTGATTAATCTTGCGCACATCGTATTTTTCTTCTGCGATAATCCGACTTTTTTCTCCCATCTGTTTGTTTATATGGGGATTATTTATCAGATGTTCCATTTTATCGACGATTGCGTCTATATCTTTTACCGGTACTAAAAAGCCATTCTCTCCATCAATAACTGTTTCCCTGCATCCTGGCGCATCGGTCGTTATTATCGAACGTCCCATAGCCATTGCCTGTAAAACGGAACGTGGGGTACCTTCATGATAAGAAGGCAGGATGTAGGTAGAACATTTGGAAATATAGGGTTTTACATCCCTTTGCTCTCCCGCATATTCTATGATATTATCTTCTATATATGGTTTCAGATCATGTTCTTTTATCGCGGATGGATTTGTATCAAATGGGCCGACCAATAAGCATATTACGTTTTTATATTTATTTTTAATGATTTTGCACGCCTCAAGATATTCTCTGATTCCTTTTCCTCAACCAATCGTCCGATGTATAAAAACGTTGGGGTGGAGGGTAGTGAACGGTGTATATATGTATTTATATCCACACCAGATCCATTCACCAATACTGTTTTATTTAAAGGCAAAGATGTAGCATTTATCATTATATCCTGATCATCTTTATTTTGAAAAACAACAACTCTACTACATCTAAATGCATTTTTATAAAGTCGCTTGAGAATGAAAGATAATAATTGATGTTTAAGCGTTTTCTTATTGTCTCTTAATACGGAACCAAGCCCGGTTAGCATGGTATAAACCTCAGTTATTCCGCATCTGTTAGCCGCCCAGCAACCATAAACAACAGCTTTAGCCTGATATGCAAAAACCTTATCCGGTTTTTCTTCCTTTAGCACTTTGATAAAATCAAGAAAGGTGTATATATCCGTAATAGGATTAATTCCATTGCGATTAAGTCTGATATATTTATAGCGAAAACCGTATTGATGAAATTTATCTACCCATTCTTCGTTTCCAGAACTAATAATCAACAGATCATGTTTAGCCTTCACAAAATCATCAGCAAGATCCTGTCTATGCCAAAATATAGATTGTGGATCACTTGTCAGTATAGCTATTTTCATGAATATTTGTATTGTAAAACTTTTGTCCTCGTCTTTTCTTTTTCACTTCTTACAACTGTGTACATTGTCAGTATTAATGGTAAAATCTTAGTTCTATGACGGATTGCAGTACCGGCATTCCATGTTCCATACGCAAAAACAAAAACCAGAAAAAATAAACTTATAGACAAATACCCTATCCAGATCTTACTTTTACGGGAGATTCTGTAGTTTCTAAGTATAAACCACAGTAGAAAAAAATAAATAAGGCTATCTGTGAAAAAGCTGACTAAGTCTATTACACTTTTCCAGTTCATTGGTAAAGGACTAAACAGAAAATAGAACATTTTTAAAGGAGAATACAGCAAAATTTGTGCTGTGTTTTGAGGATTTATCCATGTGAGATATGCAGATCGCCCTGTATCTCTTGCATAATTAGCAACAGCATCTTCAAGAGATTCTGCTTGTACAATTTGATCTACTTTATTTGTGAAAATATCTGTTGATGTAAACAATGCAAAAGAACCTGTAATAATTATTACTAAAACGATTATTGATTTTGCTGTAAACCTCACCTTACTTAATTTGGAGTCATATGTAGAAAAAGCAATAAAATAACCAACAGCAATAAAAAGAGAACCACCATGCATAATTGCAGCTATTAAGATACAAACAATAGTAATAAATGCATTATTTGTAGATCCAAATTTAAGCCATTTAATAAAATAAAATATAGACCACACAATAAAAAATCTAACCCAAGCTTCACGAAGTAATGAAGAATCATAGAGCAAGCAAAAAGGAGAAAAGCAAATAATATACATCACAATATTACTATATTTACGCGAAAGGTTAAATTCCTTTAAAATATATGCAATTCCAATAGATGAACCTAATCCAAATAAAATATTTATGTATTCTCCAATTATTTTATATGGTCCAACCAGAAAATAAACGATTGATAAGAAGTTTGCGTAATTACTACTTATTCCATAGTTATTTCCGTTAAATATAGCTAATGCACT
>JAITVS010000341.1 GCA_031285685.1 Tannerella sp. | reverse complement strand
AACAAATATTCAAAGAGCGATGAAGGTCAGGTCTACACCTGGGCTTCTGGTACATACGATGGGAAAAATCGCCATCGCATTCATTTATCTAATTTTTTAAATACTGATTCGCATTAATTGTAATGCAATATTAAATAATAATCTGATAAAATGCAATACTATGGTTTATTCTTTTGCCAATCTGATTTTGTCAATCGTAAAAACAAAAAAACATTTTTATTTTGTATTACTCTCAACTTGCTGTACATTTGCACCGTTAAAAAATAAAAAGATATGTCAGCAGCAGCAATGGATGATAATCGTAAGGTTACGACTCATCGTCTTATAGAAATGAAGCAACGTGGAGAAAAAATCTCAATGTTGACTGCCTATGAATATTCAATGGCAAAGATTATTGATAATGCGGGAATGGACGTTATTCTGGTGGGCGATTCTGCATCGAATGTGATGGCCGGGAATGTGACCACACTACCTATAACCCTTGATCAAATGATTTATCACGGCAAGTCGGTGATGAAAGCTGTCAAACGTGCGTTGGTGGTAGTCGATCTTCCCTTCGGTACCTATCAGGGAAATTCCAAAGAAGCTCTGGCATCGGCCATTCGTGTGATGAAAGAAACGCATGCCGATTGTATTAAGATCGAAGGCGGAGAGGAGATTAAGGAATCGGTTGTCCGTATTTTGAGCGCCGGTATACCTATTATGGGGCATCTTGGATTGACGCCGCAGTCTATCAATAAGTTCGGTACATATACCGTACGTGCCCGCGAAGAGGCTGAAGCCCAAAAATTAATTGACGATGCTCATCTGCTGGAAGAGTTAGGCTGTTTTGCTGTTGTTCTGGAAAAGATTCCGGCTCACCTTGCGGCGAAGGTTGCTTCCGAACTGAAAATTCCGGTTATTGGTATTGGTGCGGGCGGTGGTGTTGACGGGCAGGTTCTCGTTATGCATGATATGTTAGGAATTAATCAGGACTTTTCGCCGCGTTTTCTGCGTCGTTACGCGAATCTGTATGAGATTATCACAGAATCCGTACAGGCATATATAAAGGATGTGAAGGACGCGGATTTTCCGAATGGAAAAGAACAGTATTAGTGTACTTTGCATAATTGATAACCGGAGGTCGCTTAGTGAAGCATAAAGCAATGCACAATGACCGAAAGAGTATAAAAAATTTCAACTTTCAATTAAATAAGCTATGGCAAAAGAATTAAAAGAACTCACTTCCCGGAGTGAGAATTATTCACAGTGGTATCAGGATTTGGTGACAAAAGCAGATATGGCGGAAAACTCCGCTGTGCGTGGATGTATGGTAATAAAGCCTTACGGATATGCTATCTGGGAAAAAATGCAACGTGCATTGGATGATATGTTTAAGGAAACAGGACATCAGAATGCTTATTTTCCGTTGTTGATCCCCAAATCGTTTTTGAGTCGTGAGGCTGACCATGTAGAAGGCTTTGCCAAAGAATGCGCTGTTGTTACACATTACAGGTTGAAAAACGATCCTGATGGAAGTGGTGTTGTTGTAGACCCGGCAGCAAAACTGGAAGAAGAACTTATCATCCGTCCCACATCGGAAACGATTATATGGAACACATATAAAAACTGGATTCAGTCATACCGTGACCTCCCTATTCTGATTAATCAGTGGGCGAATGTGATGCGCTGGGAGATGCGTACCCGGCTGTTTCTCCGTACAGCCGAATTCCTCTGGCAGGAAGGCCATACGGCGCATGCTACACGCCAGGAAGCGGAAGAGGAAACGATTAAGATCCTGAATATCTATGCTGATTTTGCCGAAAATTTCATGGCCATTCCGGTTGTAAAAGGTATCAAATCGGCAAGTGAGCGTTTTGCCGGAGCCTTGGATACCTATTGTATTGAAGCATTGATGCAGGATGGAAAGGCTTTGCAGGCTGGTACTTCTCATTTTCTCGGACAGAATTTCGCGAAGGCTTTTGACGTGAAATTTATCAACAAGGAAAATAAAGAGGAATATGTCTGGGCTACGTCATGGGGTGTTTCCACACGTTTGATCGGTGCACTGATCATGACTCATTCGGATGATAACGGTTTGGTGCTTCCACCGAACTTGGCTCCATATCAGGTGGTGATTGTGCCGATCTATAAAAATGACGAACAACTCTCACAAATTAATGAAAAGGTTGCTGAGATTACAGCTAAGCTGAAAGCTTTGGGTATCAGTGTCAAATATGATAATTCGGATAATAAAAAACCGGGATGGAAATTTGCGGAATATGAATTAAAAGGTGTTCCGGTGCGTCTGGCGCTGGGGGCCCGTGATCTTGAAAACGGAACGATAGAGGTGGCGCGCCGTGATACGCTGACGAAGGAAACCGTTTCGGTAGAAAATATAGATGCTTATGTGAAAGATTTGCTTACGGCTATACAACAGAATATTTATCAAAAGGCATATGACTACCGTGCTTCCGTAACGCGTCCGGTAGATTCTTATGAAGAGTTTAAGGTTGAAATCGAAAAAGGTGGGTTTCTATTGGCTCACTGGGACGGCACTCCGGAAACGGAAGAAAAGATCAAAGCAGAAACAAAAGCAACAATCCGCTGCATACCTTTGGAAGGGGATAAGACTCCCGGAAACTGTATGGTGACCGGTAAACCTTCTGTGCAACGCGTGATTTTCGCGCGGGCATATTAATTGTGCGGATTTTTTTATTGTGGAGGCGAAAGCATCAGTGAACTTTAAAAAGAATGCGGCAAAAGCTGTCTGGGCTATTGTTTTGTTCATTCTGACCTATCTGTTCCTTTTTACGCTGGTGTTTTTGTTCGCTGCATTGTGTATTACCGGCGGAATCTGTGTTTTTATGCTCCGTCCGGGTTTTATAAGCTTATTAGTCGGGATGGGTGTAGGAATATTAGGATTGTCCGTCCTGATATTCCTGATTAAGTTTTTATTTAAAAAACATAGATCCGATACGACCCATTATGCTGAGATTGTACGTGAACAGGAACCGAAACTGTTTGGTATCATAGATGATGTTGTGGGTGAAATAAAAGTCGGATTTCCTAAAAAAGTGTATTTATCGGAAGATGTAAATGCCGGGGTTTTTTATGATTCCAGTTTCTGGAGTATGTTTATCCCTGTTCCCAAAAATCTGAATATAGGGTTAGGATTGATAAATTCTGTTACCGTACAGGAATTTAAATCTATCCTGGCTCATGAATTCGGTCATTTTTCACAAAAAAGCATGAAGATTGGCAGCTATGTTTACAACGTAAATATGGTTATTCACAACATGCTGTATGATAACGAATCGTTTGAGAAAGCGGTTCGGCATTGGGCGCAGATCAGCGGAATATTTTCCTTTTTCGTCTGGATTGCCGCAATGATAATCCGTGGAATACAGTGGGTTTTGCTAAAACTGTATGATTACCTGAATGTTAAGTACCTGGCTCTTTCACGTGAAATGGAGTTCAATGCCGATGAAGTAGCTGCAAATATAACAGGATATATGCCGGTGAAAGAAGCTTTATTAAGGACGGATTTATCGAAGTATGCATATGATGTCGTATTGAATTTTTATGAAGGAAAAATACCGGAAAATAAAAAGAGTAAAAACATATACAGGGAACATCAATTTGTGATGAACTTTCTGGCTGAGGACATGGATATCCCAATGAAAAACGGTTTTCCTTTGGTTTCCGGATATGATTTAAACAAATATAACAGGTCAAAGTTGAATATTAAGGACCAATGGGTCTCTCATCCCACTACTGCGGAGCGGATAATGGCATTGGAGAAACAGGGGGTAGAAAGAGAATATGATTCAAAATATGATAAACCTGCGGTTTCATTACTTACCGGTGCGGAAGAAACCGAACAAAAGATGACAGAAAAGTTATTTGAAAAAGTAAGTTATAAAGAAGAACCCTCTTTCCTCAGCTATGAGGATTTTATAGCAGAATTATCCGAAGTTTATCTGAAAAATTTTCCTGATATCTATAATGATTATTACAATGACAGGAATCCGGCTCTATTCGACCCGGAAAATATTGTATGTGAGGATTCTGATGAAACTATCGGAACATTGTTTAGTAAAACGGCCGTTGAAAGGGTTTATAATAGTTTGGGGCTTGAAAATGACATCCATATATTGAATGATATTGCAGGTAAAATCTTTTGATTATGACGGACAGAAATATCGATCGAAGGATGCCGGAAAGTTGGCGACCGGTCTTAGAAATGAACTGGATGCTGTAAATGCGGAACTTGTCCGGAACGATGTGAATATTTATTGTTTTTTTTATAAACGGGCTTTTCAAAAAGGACAGGAGGGGGTTCTGAAGGAGAAGTATTTCAATCTGTTCGGAGAGTTGGATGATATTAATGCCGGATTAGAGCTATACCAGCACATTCTGGATGCAACAGGTTTCTTAAGTGTAGTTACGCCGGCAGATGAAATCCGGCGGAATTAAATCATATAGCAGGCAAGGAAGCAAACCTTAAAGTCAGGATCAAAAAACTTCTGGAGACTGAAAAGCTGAAAAATGATATAACGATATCAATGAAAGAGGCATTCGGAAAGTATCTTCAGGATGATCTGGAGTATTTTCATGGTATATCGTATGATGACGAAAATCTGCAGTTATTATTTTCTTCATTGAATGATTACCGGTTTTTGATTATTAGAAACTTCTTTCTTGTAAAATCCGATTTGCTTAATTTTCAGGCAGGATTATTAGATTGATTATTCTGCCGTGTGCAACAAGGATATTTTTGTTTGAATTTTTCGATCATTTTGATTTATATTTATTATTTTGCCGGCTAATAATTGTTTATTATGAAAAATACGAAAGCCCTGTTTGTCATCTGTTTTATATTTTGTGTATATTCTATTTATTCCCAATCCCCGCAAAACCTTCTTCGGGTAAGCGAATATACTTTGAGTAACGGATTAACCGTATGGTTGAATGAAGATCATTCAACGCCCCGGATATTTGGTGCGGTAGTTGTTAAGGTCGGCGCGCGTGATTGTCCGGATACAGGCATAGCGCATTATTTTGAACATATCATGTTTAAGGGTACGGATAAGATCGGTACGATAAATTATGAATCGGAGAAAGTTTTCTTAGATTCTATTGCTACCAAATATGATGAGCTGGCAGTCATAAAAGATGATAAACAAAGGGCTGAAATACAAAAAGAGATTAACCGGCTGAGTATTCGTGCTGCCGAATATGCAATACCGAATGAATTCAGTAAGTTAGTCAGCAAATATGGGGGGAACGACTTGAATGCCTATACAAGCCAGGATGGAACAGTGTATCTGAATACTTTCTCCCCACAGTATATTGAGCAATGGGCAGAACTGAGCAGTGCACGCTTTTTAACGCCGGTATTCAGGCTTTTTCAAAGTGAGCTGGAGACGGTTTACGAGGAAAAAAATATGTACAACAATTATTTGGGATACAGGGCTATTGAAAAACTTACTGAACGTATCATGATTCCGAGTCAGTATTCATATCCTATTATTGGAAGCGCGGAAAACCTTAAAGCTCCCCGTCTTTCGGAAATGAAGGCCTTTTTTGAAAAGTATTATGTAGCATCCAATATGGGATTGATATTATCAGGTGATTTTGATCCGGAAACGGTCATTCCTATTCTGGAACGAACATTTTCACGAATTCCCCAGGGGGAGAGACCGGAAAGGTTTTTTACGGAACCGGATTTTTTCAAAGGAAAGGAAACTTTTACCGTGAAGATAAAAATACCTGTAATCAAAGCCGGCGGACTTGTGTATAAAAGTATGACTGGATTTGATGTTGATTATCATGCATTTAATCTTTCTGTAGGCATGTTGAGCAATGCAAATACCGGTTATTTGAATCAATTGAACGTGGATGGAAAAGTGACTTTTACCGATATCGTTGAATTTGGATATGATAAAGTTGGTTTGGCAGGTATTTTAATTATCCCCAAAATACCATTTCAGTCGTTTGGAAAAGCGCAAACGCTGGTATTGAATGAGGTAAACCGGATAAAAACGGGCGATTTTACAGATGAAATGCTTGAAGGCGCAAAATTGAAACTGAAGAGCCATTACCGGACTTCCTTAGAAAATATCGATTCAAGGTCACAGTTCTTACTTTCCTGTTTTTCGAATGGAATTAAGTGGGAAGATTTTCTTTCATCTGTTGCCGCAATTGATACATTGACAAGAGCTGATGTTATACGTGTGGTGAACAAATATTTAGGAGATGATCACCTGGAAGTAAGAAAAAAGTATGGTGATTACCCGAATGATGATATCTCGAAGCCTCCTTATAAACCGATAGTTCCTCCAAATAAAGATTCTTCGTCTGTCTACGCGGAAAGTCAGAAGTTGCTTCCAACCGGTGAGCCGGCCATACGTACGATAGACTTTGATAAGGATGTGGAAACAAAAAGCATACAACCTCTCGTCAACTTGTATGTTTCGGACAATCCTATGAATGAAATTTTTACATTGAATATTGTATATGGGATAGGACTTTTGGAAGATAACAGGCTATCTCATCTTGCTCATTATATGTCTCTTATCGGAACAGATTCTCTTTCTTTTAAAGAGTTTGGTGAAGCGCTGTATCATCTGGGTGCGGAGATCTCTTTCAGTGCGGATCATTCGGAGTTTGTTATATCGGTTAAAGGTTTTGATCAATATTTTAATGAAACGGTGAAATTACTTGGTGATATGCTCAAAAACTATCAGGTTGACAAGAAGAAGCTTAGTGCATTGAAAGACTTGGACAAGATGAATAAGTCTATGGCGAAGTCTGCTACCGATATGGCTTCCGCGTTGTTGGAGAAAGTGAGGTACGGAGATGGCTCGCAATATCTGAGAAAGGTTGGGAAAATAAATGTGTCGGACATATCTGAGTTGTTTGAGAAAGTCCAGTCAACAGAATGTGATATCCATTATTGCGGCACGAATCCGATATGTGCTGTAGAGCAATGCATTAAAGACTATTTGCCTTTGGATAAAACTAAAAAAGCTTCAATATCTCCGGTAGAAAGGGAACCTATACTTTACGATAAACCGGTAATATACTTTTTGGATATGCCCAAATCAACACAGAGTATTATTTATAGCTATATACCTGTTGATACTTTAGGGAGTTTGGATGAACGTTATGACGCTCTTTTGTTTTCCCAGTATTTAGGAGGGGGAATGTCTTCTGTCATGTTTCAGGAAATAAGGGAGTTTCGTTCTCTGGCTTATTCTGCGTGGGCAAATATTGTTCGTCCTGTGTGGAAAAATAAAAACAAGGGTAGCCATCTATATACATTTATGTCTACACAATGTGATAAGACTTCCGGAGCGATTATGATATTAGATTCGTTACAAAAAAATATGTCTTTTACATCCAATAAAATTGAGACGACGAAGAAGGATATTTACAATGAAATAGCCAATAATTATCCGTCATTCAGGAATGTTTCTAAGGAAATAGCAGAATATCGCAGGAACGGATATGATGAAGATCCGCAGGAATATGTAGTGAAGTATCTCGAAAGCGCCGGCGTGGAAAATATGAAATTTTTTTATGAGCGACATGTCCGGAATAAAGCGATTGTTTATTGTATAACGGGTGATTCGAAAAAGATTGATATGAAGCTGCTTGAATCATTCGGCCAGGTCATTAGGGTGAAGAAGAAAGATATATTTAAGCAATAAAAGAATTGCAGGATGTAGCAAATCCGGAATTGCTGCGTTATAGAGATAGAATGAGCAATTATGGAAATATAGTAAGAGGAGTACGTGAACGCAACCCGCAGTCGCAGATGATGTTTTATGATCTGTTTATCCGTTCGGTTTACCGGAGTGCTTATTCTATTGTGGGAAATGAAAGCGAAGCGGAAGAGATTGCTCAGGATACGATGTTGAAGGTGTTTGACAGGATCGATTTATTAAATGATGATGCCGGGGCTATGGAGCGGATTATGAGGCGTATTGCATTGAATGCGGCTATTGATACGACACGTCGACGAAAAGATTTTATTTTTTCAAGCGAAGATATTCCGGATTCTGAGGATACGGAGATGGAGGATGACGGGTACGCTTTTAGTATAGAAGAAATAAAAGAAGCGGTTGCAATATTATCCGATACTTACCGGGATCTACTTACTCTTCGTTTATTCGAAGATATGAGTTTTACCGAAATTGCGGATATGCTAAAAATAAATTGTTCTACTGCACGTGTACAATATACACGGGGAATAGCTAAGTTGAGGGATTTTTTGATTAAAAAAAGAAGTTATGTTTGACGATAAATTTGAAAATAGATTAAGGGAACATGCCGGGGAGCTTTTCGGACCGGGAAAGGAACCGCCGGCCGGGCACCGTGCACGGTTTGAGCAACGTTTGAAAGAGCTTGAGGCGGGGCAGAATGTTCCCGGCAATAAGGAGATGTCCGGGTCGATAATGCAAACGGAGAATGCAAGTGAGGTACAGAAGTCAGGCAGAATTATAACATTGAAAAAGCGGTTAATTACAGCTGTTGCCGCCGCAGCTATTCTTGCCGGTTTTGTTTTCTTATTGAATCCGTTCGCAGAGAAGCAACAAGATTCGGAACTTGCAGATGTGCGTAATTATTACAATATGAAACTGGAAGAACAGGCTGATCTGACCAGGCAACTGATTCAGCATGTGGACAAAACCCACCGGGAAGTCTTACTGGCTAATGTGGAATACATTGAAAATGAGCCGATACCGGAGTTGCAGATTCCTGATGATGAATACATAATATTAATAGCAAGTGTTTATACAAATAAAATTGAAACATTGCGGAATATACAAGAAGTAATAAGAGAAAACATTAGTGTTAAAATTTAAACTTTATAGATATGAAACATTTATTTTCTATTGTGAGTATGATGATTATTGCAAATTTTACAATATCATCAATCGTGTCGGCCGAAGTAAATTCGTCCGAGCATAAGCGGGAAATTAAAAGAGAATTTGCAGTAAGTTCTTCACCAATACTTTCCATAAGCAATGAATTTGGGACCATCCGGATTATAGAAGGATCAAGTGACAAAATTATTTTCAAAATAACGATAACCGGAAAAGGAAAAGACAGTGATGCTGCTAAAAAATATGCGGAGTCGGTTGATGTGAATTTTAAGCAAAGCAGCAGCAATATATCGGCTAAAACCATTTTTGAGAAAATACGATGTGAAAATAATTGCGGACGTAATGTCGACTATGAAGTTACTGTGCCGAAGAATACAAAACAGGTACTGGAAAATAAGTTTGGAGATATTAAACTGAATAACACTGTAGAGCCGTTGGAAATAAAGCTGGAATTCGGAAAACTTTATGCCAATGAATTGTCGGAGGCAGACCTTTCTATACAACATGGCGGGGGTACCATCAACAAATGCGACAAAATGAAGATAAAGAGTAGCTTTTCAAAATATAAATTCGGAGAAATAGGGTCTATGTCCGGAAGTATATCATATGATGGCATTGATGTTGAAGCGCTTGCCAATGGCGATATAAAATCGGATTTTTCGAATATGGACATTGAAAATCTCAAAGGCTCTTTTCATGCAAAAGATTTTACTTACGGTTCATTGAAGATTGCGAATGTAAGTGATAATTTCTCGAATATAAAAGTGAACTCCAGTTTTTCAACAGTCAAAGTGGGCTTGACAAAAAATCATAACTTCAAAACAACACTATATAGCAGTTTCGGAAGTATCAAAACAGGTAGTGTTGTCTTTTATGAAAAGACTTTGGATAAAAAAGATGTTGTAGTCGGAATCGCCGGAAAAATAAAAGAACCTTCAGCGACGGTAGAGATATCCAGCTCGTATGGCAATATAGTTTTTCAATAACCGGTTTTTCTGACAATTAGTAAAAAAACATAGATTTGTTTTGCTTGTTTTGATTTGTATTGTATCTTTGTAACGTTAAATAGTAAATTGATGAATATTATTAGTACACATCACCATCATCATTACAACGAGCGATAAGTTCGGTGGGCTGTGTGATGCAAATGTGTAGACTGACTATAAAAGCTTGCCGTACGATTTACGGTAAGCTTTTTTTATAGAATTATATAAACTTAAAATATACAGAAATGTTACGAATTGCAGTACAATCGAAAGGGCGCCTCTATGAAGAGACCATGGCGTTGCTCAATGAAGCAGGTATCAAACTTAGTAAAGCGAAACGCACTTTACTTCTATCGGCAGTAGACTTTCCGGTAGAAATTTTATTTCTGCGTGACGACGATATACCCCAGTCGGTCGCTAATGGTGTGGCGGATGCAGGTATTGTCGGTGAAAATGAGTATGTGGAAAAAGGAGAAGAGGCCACGCTGATTAAACGTCTTGGCTTTAGTAAATGCCGTTTGTCTCTGGCGATACCCAAAGATGAAGATTATAATGGACTAAAGTGGTTTCAGGGTAAGACTGTAGCAACATCGTATCCTAAAATTTTACAGAAACATTTTAAAGAAAATGGCGTTAAAGCATCATTACATGAGATTTCCGGTTCTGTAGAAATTGCTCCGGGGATCGGTCTTGCTGATGCTATTTTTGATATTGTCAGTTCAGGCAGTACACTCATAAGCAACCAGCTTAAAGAAGTTGAAGTAGTAATGAAGAGTCAGGCATTATTGATCGCTAATAAAAATTTGTCTAAGGAAAAACGTGGGATATTAGACGAGATGCTATTCCGTTTTGATGCGATACAAGAAGCTTCCGGGAAGAAATATGTACTGCTTAATGCTCCAAAAGATAAGTTGGAGGATATCACAGAGTTGTTGCCGGGAGTGAAAAGTCCGACAGTGACGCATCTGGCTGACGAAGGGTGGGTCTCTATACAATCTGTAATAACGGAAAAACATTTTTGGGAGATTATCGGGAAACTGAAAGCGATCGGTGCGGAAGGTATTATAGTTGTTCCCATTGAAAAAATGATATTGTAAAACTAATCATCAAATAAAGTGGATATAAAAACATATAAATACCCGGATAAAAAGGAGTGGGAAGTTTTACAGCGGCGACCGGAGCTGGATGTGACGTCGCTTTTTGATACTGTCCAAACTGTTTTGAATGATGTCAGGATAGAAGGTGATGATGCCGTTCGCCGTTATGGCGAGTCCTTTGATAAAGTGCGTGTTACGGATCTGCAGGTTTCGGAAAGCGAAATAGGTGAAGCCGAGTTGTTACTTACAGATGAATTAAAGCAGGCGATATTGACAGCGCATCGAAATATTGAGAGATTTCATGCTTCACAACGTTTTGAGGGCCATGAGATTGAAACAATGCCTGGTGTTACGTGTTGGCAAAAGGCTGTTGCCATAGAGAAAGTCGGTTTATATATTCCCGGAGGTACGGCGCCTTTGTTTTCTACCGTTTTGATGTTGGCAGTACCTGCACGTATAGCAGGGTGTAAGGAAATTGTACTTTGTACGCCTCCCGATCGTGAAGGAAAGGTTCATCCCGCGATCTTGTTTGCAGCAAAAGTATCCGGTGTAAGTAAGATTTTTAAAATCGGCGGTATTCAGGCCATTGCTGCTATGACATATGGTACAGAGAGTGTGCCCAAGGTATATAAGATCTTCGGACCGGGAAATCAATATGTGGTTGCTGCCAAACAGCTTGTCAGTTTAAAAGATGTCGCGATCGATATGCCGGCCGGTCCTTCGGAAGTTCAGATCATTGCTGATGATTCGGCTAATCCGTCTTATATAGCGGCTGATTTTCTTTCACAGGCGGAACATGGGGCAGACAGTCAGTCTGTTTTGGTTACGACTTCGGAAGCGTTGGCTGAAACTGTAAAAAAGGAAATAGAATGTCAGTTATCGAAATTACCCCGGCGTGATTTTACTGAAAAATCATTATCGCATAGTTGTATCGTCATACTTAAAAGTGATTACGAAATGACTGATTTTTCGAATCAATATGCACCGGAGCACCTTATTATCCAGACCGCAAATTATGCGGAGTTAAGCGCTGAAATTACGAATGCGGGAAGTGTTTTCTTAGGTCCTTACACTCCGGAGAGTGCAGGTGACTATGCGTCAGGTACAAACCATACACTACCGACGAAAGGATATGTAAAAATGTATAGCGGAGTGAATCTTGACAGTTTTGTCCGGAAGATCACATTTCAGGAAATAACGGAAGACGGATTGAGGTTACTGGGACCAACCATAGAAGTAATGGCGGAAAATGAGCAGCTTGACGCACACAGGAATGCCGTTACAATAAGGTTGAAGAAATAATAATCCGGAATCTATTTTACGAAAATTATGCAGGTTTTTATTAAAAATCCTGTAGTTTGTGGTTTGTTTTTAACAAATCCGGGTATCATATCCTAATTAATATTATATTGTCATTTTTGTTGAGGCAAAAAGAGTTTTATATAATATATTTGTATCTTTGAAGTTAACTTAAAATTAAAATTTTACTTTATGGGAAACGTAATTTATATGGTCCTGGGAGCCTCTTTGATTGCCCTGGGTTTTGCCTTTTTCTTTTTCAAGCAAATGATGCAAAAAGACGAAGGTACGGATACAATGAAAAAAATCGCGCTTCATGTACGTAAAGGTGCAATGGCTTATTTGAAGCAACAATATCGTGTTGTGTCGATCGTTTTTCTTGTTTTGGTCGTTGTATTTTCAGTGATGGCTTATTTTGATCTTCAGAATTCATGGGTACCTTTTGCATTCCTTACCGGTGGATTTTTTTCCGGTTTGGCGGGCTTTTTCGGAATGAAGACAACTACTTATGCTTCTGCCCGGACAGCAAATGCTGCGCAAAATTCCCTGAATGACGGTCTTCGTGTGGCGTTCCGTTCGGGTGCGGTTATGGGACTTACCGTCGTAGGCCTTGGTC
>JAITVS010000336.1 GCA_031285685.1 Tannerella sp. | reverse complement strand
CAGCCTACAATAAACGTATCCCTGATTTCTTCCAACTGCTTGTCATCTGATAAATCAAGGGCATATATCGCTGACAATTCCTTTTCGCTCAAATAAACCGCATCCGTTTCTTCCTCAACTACTTTGAAGTTTTTCATATCAATAGCCGGAATTACACCTTTGGCAACCTGATAATTGACAAAGCCTTTCAGTAACCTCACGACCTTTCCCGCCGAATTGGTCAGCAATCCGACAGTGCCATCCGGCTTTTCCGCTTTATAATAAAGGTAATCCATAAACTCATTATAAAATTTCAGGTTCAGGTTACGGAACGTAACCGGTTGGGAAGAATGCGGTTTAAAGTTCGTAAGATGCTTACGGAGTGTCTTATAGTCTTTAACTTGGTCTTCGGAAACGGACGGTGCTTTTTCGATGATATACCGTTCTAAGGTATCGAACATATCCACACGATTAGACCGTTGTTCATATTCTCGGTTCTTTTCTAATTCGAGCAATACAAAATCTACTGTCGGGTCAAGGCTGTTGTCTTTAGCATAAGTCAAAATCTCACCAAGTTTAGAAGTGATTTTGGTAAGAAGTGAATCAATCTCGTCGAAGTGAGGACAGGCACGTTTAATCCATTTACGTTTTTCGTCCCAATATTCCGGCTTGATGTTGTATCCGGTAGAGATAAGCGTGCGTCTTGTCCGGTCGTAGTTGTAGCGGACATATAAAACAGTCGTACCTTCTTGGGTAATGTACCCCGGTTTGATGTATGGAAAGTAATTTGCCATAATGATTACTGTATTGCATTTGTGTTGCAAATGTATGAAAAGTATTGGAAATTACAAATAACTGCAGAAAATTTATTTTCATAAATCATTGTTATTCAGTAAGTATAAAAAAGTATTGAAAACTATGAGAAAATAATAAAAGTCCCGTCCATACCGCAGAGCGTCAAAGACAAGAGGCGCCAAAAGTAAGTCAAACCCTTCATATTCGCTGAATATGAAGGGTTTTTTCTTTGTTACCCGTCCGTAAAGGGAGCCAGAGAAAAGCCAAAAAACGACAATTTCCGGGACGTAAACTGTACCCCCTATCCGATTTTTTCAAAGGGGTACACTTTTTCGAGAACAAGGGGGTACAGTTTGTCCGAAATTGGCAGTCTGTTGTCGCATATTGTCAGTGTGCATATATCTCATTTTTAGGTTGTTGAAATTAATTTTGCATCATTAAAAAGTGAGTCTATGAAGAGTACATTTCGCATTCTCTTCTACGCGAAGAGGGACAAACAAAAAGCGGACGGCACAGTTCCCATCTGGTGCCGGATCACGGTGGTGGACGGGCAGGCGACCCGTTTTAACACCAAGTCGAGCATTAATCCCAATATTTGGGATTCCAAAGCAGCCAAAGCCGGTGGTAAGAGCAAAGAGGCGATTGAAATCAATTCCCTTTGGGACACCATCAAGGCAAGCATCTACAAAGTTTACCACGATTTGCAGACACGGGAAAATAACGTGAGCGCCGAGCGGGTAAAAAATATCTTTCTGGGCATCGAGGTCAAGCATCAAACTATTTTGGAACTGTTCAGGCGTCATAACGAAGACATTGAAAAGTTGGTGGGTGTCAGTAAAACCAAAGGTACACTCCAAAAATATGAAGTCGCCTACCGGCGATTGTCCGACTTCATCAAGTTACAGTACAACACATCCGATGTATCTCTTAAAGAGATCAACCACATGTTTCTCAATGATTTTGAGATTTACTTGATGACTTCCTGCAAGTGCGGGCCGAATACTACGGCCAAATTCATGCAGCGTTTCCGCACCATTATTATAATGGCTAAAAACAACGGTTGGATTCACACCGACCCGTTTGCCAATTACAAAATACGGTTTAAGAAAGTTGATCGGGGCTATCTGACACAGGAACAGATCGAAATTCTTATGCAGAAAACATTTCCGGTCAAGCGACTTGAATAGGTGCGCGATATTTTGTGTTTTCCTGTTATAGCGGCCTTGCCTACATAGATGTGAAGAACCTGCGGGAAACCAATATCCGCACCTCTTTCGACGGTGGAGTATGGATAATGGGCAAGCGCGAGAAAAACCGGTGTGGAGTACAAAATTCCCCTGCTGAACATTCCCCAAATGATTATCGAAAGGTACAAAGAGAAAGCAAAGGGTAATCTGGTGCTTCCGGTTTACAACATCATAAGCTACAATAAACACCTCAAAACAATGGCACAAATATGCGGCATTTCCAAACGGTTTTCGTCGCATTGTTTGAGACATATTGATTTGTCTTTTTCACTGAAAACGAGTAAATTACAAACGTTTTTTTTGTAACAGGTAACGATTTAGAAACGAGCGACATTCTGTTTATCACTTCATTTTGCATGATGTACAAAGAACGACTTGCTGGAGCAAACTTACATATAAATCTTCGATTCTCATGCCAGTTATATAAAGGAAATCGTTTTTCTATCAAAAAGCCACAATCTCTACTTGATATAAGTCTCTAATTCAGCAACCAGTTCTCTTGATTCCAACCTCATTATAGTATCATCAGAATTACCGAAATCAAGAATATTGACTCCTCCATACCAAACGAGCCGGTTATCTATTATGATGAATTTCTGATAGATGTCCGGATTTTGTATCACGGTTAATTTGGATTGAAGCAGTTCAATACACTTTCTTATCGGCTCTTGCTCCTTGTATGATTCTATCGGGCGGATGATAATAGTGATTGGCAGTTTTGCCTGCAAAGGTACTTTCAACCATTCCAATACGATGTTAATCTGTCTCTTCCGAATGTATGGACTTACTATCAGGATTTTTTGCTTTGCTTCTGCAAAATCGGTTTTTATAGCCGGTACAAAGCTGTCGCTGTCATAAATCATGCTGATCTTATCCGGCTCATTTTTTGAGGATAAAGCTTTGTATCCGATTTGGGCATAGCCGGTAAGTCGTTTATGATACATCC